>JAMOBJ010000019.1 GCA_039908095.1 Nitrospirae bacterium YQR-1 | reverse complement strand
CGAGCGACAATCCAGTCTTTTCTCTGCATCATTAGATGATAAAAAAACTCTGCCGGAGTTAACTACATAAGCATTTTATTCTATCTTTCTGATTTGAGAAAATTATATAATAAGGTGAGGACGGGGGTGGAGAAAATGCCTATAACAATTGATTTTGCAGACAGCGATATTTATAAGGAAGGTGTAGAGAAGGGATTGTTTGAGGGTAAACTGGAAGGGTTACTTGAGGGGCAACGTAAAGGGTTACTTGAGGGAATAGAAGGTATGCTCGAACTCAAATTTGGTTTAGCCGGACTCAATATGATGAATATGGTCAGGGCTATAAACAAAATGGATAAACTGGAAGAGTTCAAGAATCTCATTAAGAAAGCCGGTTCAGTGGATGAATTGAAGGAATTTTTGACTAATAGTATATAGAAAACTTATTATTAGTGTCTAATTGCAGAAGTTTGCGATAGTTTTTCAGAGTTATATCCTTTTTATAATGGCTTGCAAAATTTCGTTGTCAATGAGTTTTACCTTTAAGGGCTGAGATTGCCACACCCCTTTGGGGTTCGCAATGACGGCGCTGGGCTGTGCGTTGACGTTTCTATCCGTCATTACGAGGAGCACAGCGACGTGGTAATCTCCTCTTTTAAAAAATTAATCAGAATTATTTGAAATATCTATTATTTTTGCAATTAGACATTAGTTGTAGTGAACGATATTTAATCTGACAGGTGTATAATTTCGTCCTTGCCAAGATTGTAAGATAATCTTGAGCTGTCCGATATTAGTGTTCTCCGGTATATTTCTTAATCATTTGAATCAACTCGGCTGCTTTTATTGGTTTCGTTATATAGTCGTCCATTCCGGCCTCTAAGCAATGCTCCCTGTCTCCGGCCAGGGCATGTGCAGTCATTGCAATAATCGGAATATTACGGGTGGCTTCCGAGGCCTTAATTATTTTTGTTGCTTCAAAGCCGTCCATCACCGGCATCTGTACGTCCATCAAAATTAAATCAAACATTCCCTCTGAAACCAAAGTAACAGCTTTCTCACCATCCACTGCCTCTGTTACAATAAGTCCGTGTTTTTTCAATATCGCTTTGGCTACCACCCGGTTTGTATGATTATCCTCAACCAGCAGGATACGTAAAGAGGAATCTAAGGCTTGAACAGGCTTAGGTGTTTTTACCTCCACATTACCGGCTTGTGTTTTGCCTGAGTGCTTTAACAGCACTTTGTTTACGGCGTCTATGACAGCTTTATACTTTACCGGTTTGATTATATACGAGAAGACACCTGCCTCGGCACATTTCTCTAAATCCCCCGCTCTCTGGTTGGAGTTTAACATCATAACAATAGAGGAGTGAATGTCTGTATCGGTTTTTATCTGTTGCACCATCTTAAAGCCACCTGTGCCTGAGAGCCTAACATCTACAAAGATTATATCGTACGGCTTATGGGCGGCTTTTGCAGCCTCCAGTTTCTTAAGCGTTTCATCCGTACCAATTGCCTCACTTATCTCATTGCAGGAGTCATTGAGGATGTCTTTTATAATGTTGCTGCAACTGGAATAGTTGCAAGCTATCAGCACCTTCATATTATTAAAACTACAAACCTCGGAAGCCTTTTCATCTGTACTTATGGCAAAACCAGCCGTGAAATGAAACGTGCTTCCCTTGCCCTCGGTGCTCTGTAACCATATTTTGCCGCCCATCAGTGTTACCAACTGTTTCGTTATGCTTAGCCCAAGTCCGGTACCTCCGTATTTCCTAGTTGTTGAACCGTCCGCCTGTGAGAAACTCTCAAATATGTGGTCAAACTTTGAGGCAGGTATTCCTATGCCGGTATCGGTTACGGAAAAATGTAACATGGCTGATTTATCGTCTGTACTGTCACAAGCCCTGTCAACCATAACCAATATTTCACCGGTTTTGGTAAATTTCATCGCATTGCCCACTAAGTTAAGAAGTATCTGTCTAACCCTGGCCGGGTCACCCTTTAGTTTTAAAGGTACCTGTGGCTTGAGGTGGCTTGAGAGCTCAAGTCCCTTTTGGTGTGCCTGAATCGATAATGGATCACATGTATTTTCCAATAACTCACGGAGGTCAAACTCAGTTTCCTCAAGTTCAAGTTTACCGGCCTCGACTTTTGATAAGTCCAGTATGCTGTTTATAAGCGATAACAGGGCATTGGCTGAATTAAGCACCGTTTCTATGTATTCCCGCTGCAGTGGTTGTAGCTCCGTATCCAGAAGAAAGTTCACTCAGGCCGATAATTGCATTCATCGGGGTGCGAATTTCATGGCTTGTATTGGCCAGGAATGTGCTTTTTGCACTGTTTGCCGCCTCTGCTAATTCCTTTGCCTTGAGCAACTCATCCTCCATCGCCTTCCGCTCTGTAATATCATGTGTCGATGCCACTGCGCCCACTTTATTGCCATCCGTATCTAATAATAATTTAGCTGTCGCTGTTATTGTGCGTGGTGTGCCGTTTTTAGTGACGATAATCATCTCAAAACCAGTAACATATTCACCTTGCAGTGCTCTAAACAAAGGGTTATCAGTATTTTGTATTTTAGTTTTTCCGTCGGAATGATATAGATCATAGTAGTTTGACCATTGTTCAAAAGGTATCGGGTGTGCAGGTAATCCGTACATCTTCTGGAGTGCTTTGTTCAAAAACTTTAAAATTCCATCGCTGTCACAAGCTACTATTCCATCATCAATACACTCAAGCACTGTTTCAATAAAATTGCGATTCAAGTGTGACTCTTTCTCAGATTTCTTACGCTCCACTACCTCAAGCAGCAGCCGTTCATTAGATTCATTTAACATCTGGGTTCTTTCTTCCACCATTGCTTCTAACTCTTCATTTTTATCCCTCATTTTCTTTTCATACTGCTTACGCAGCGTAATGTCTTTTATCGTCACTATTATGATGGGTACAATACCGGCTGTAAAGAGCCTGCTGGAAATTTCAGCCGGAAAGTAACTTCCATTCTTACGGCTGCAGAAAGTCTCAACCACTTGTGCTTCTGAACTGCCTGTAATAATCTTTACTATATCGCTTACTTCTGTCGTTGCCCTCAGCATAAAAGACACAAAATCCAGCCCTATTACCTCATAAGCACTAAACCCAAAGATACGCTCGGCGTATTCGTTAAACACAATAATTGTCTCGTCACAATCAACCACCATTATAGCATCAGGAATATTTTCTATTATTTCTGCTATCTTATGTTTTTCCTCTTTACGCCTTCTTATATCCTTCAACATCAACGAGTTGAATACGCCCAACAAAGATATAACCACTATTATTAGAAATACAGATAAGACATCCTTGAAAACCTCTTTATTTACCCCTGACAGATCAACAAGCAGGTGTACGTGCCAGTTATTTGCCGGACTTCGCAGCTCCTCCATGATGTATTGAACATCCGTATGTTTATTATTTGTGAGGTCACTGCGGCGAAGTGTTATAATATGTAAGTTATTTTTCTCGATGGATTTTACTATGGGCAGAGGGTGCAAAGGATTATTGCCATATTGATTGCTGTCTTTAATTTTTTGTAACACATGGCCGGATAATTTAAAGACAGTGTGGTACATGTATTTAGCTTCATTAGTAGCAAAAATCACGTCGTTATTATCTGCAAGAAGCAAGATTCCATTGATCTCGTGCATTTGTGGTTCAAAAAATTTCAAATCATATTTGATTACAACAACTCCGATTATCTTTTCACCATCTTTCACAGGGTATGAAGAAAAGTATCCAAGCTTATTGGTCACGATACCAAGGGCAACGGAGGCATTCGGATTACCCTTAACGGCACTATAGAAGTATTCCCTGAATGAATAATTCTTACCGATAAAGCTTTCTTTGGATTTGTAGTTACTTGATGCTAATGTGAGACCATTCGTATTTATTATATAGGTTACCGCCCCGCCAATAGAGGCGTTAAACACAGAGAGGTATTCATTCATATCGGCAGCTTCATTGGGTTGCTTACAAAACTTAATGACTGCTTGATTTTCCGACAGGATTTGTGTTTGTGTAGTGTAGTCGTTTATTTTATCTTTTAAATAGTGTTCATATATATTTAAGTGACTCACCGCATCAACATGCAGCATCAGCATCGTTTTGTTATATGCCCAAATGGCAGTCGTTATCAGTATAATCAGGCAAGCAATAACATACAAGATAAAAATACGAGGGTGTTTGATAATTATTTGCTCTTTTACATCTTTTATGTAAGCTTTCATCGTCTAAAACGTCCTGAAACGGCGGTAGTTTTCAAACATTTCGGATTTCCCAAACGCTGCAAGTGCTCTTCAAAACCATTGCTCCAACCGGAGGGAGGAATTACTCCAACGGCAACATATGAAGTGGCGATTAATATGGCACAGATGTTAAACATTATCAGCTGATATCCCCATGCTTTTTGCATGCTGAATTATAACATAACTGCATGAAAACCACGATTATTGCCATTTGTCATCAAAAATGGTAATCTTAATAAGCGCCTTTAAAAATGAACAGTTGGAGAGAGTTCCTTAAAGAGTGAATAAAACGCCGCTAAAAATATTTATAATCACTGTGTTAGCAATTCTTGCTTACAGTAACACTTTAAATTCTCCTTTTGTTGTTGATGACAATAATCTCGAAAAATTTTGTCAATATAGAAATTTTATTGAGATGCGTTTTGTTACTGAAACAACTTTTGTACTAAATTGTAAACTTCACGGCCTCAAACCGCAAGGTTACCATATTGTCAACATTTTGATTCATATTGTAAACGGGCTTCTACTGTTTGCTTTCTCTTTTCTTACTCTTAATGCTGTGTCCGGTAAATCTGCGGCAGACGCACCTCAGAGAGCATTAGATGTGGAGAATACAGCTTTTTTGATTTCATTAGTTTTTACCTTGCATCCGGTTCAAATCCAGGCTGTAACTTATATAATTCAGAGGTATTCGTCACTGCTCACTCTGATGTATTTGTCCTCACTGGTGTTTTACGCTCTATGGAGGAAAACCACAAATGGCAATGTTTCCACAAAAGTTGTTTTTAAGAATAAATATGTGCTTTATTCATTGTCATTTTTTTTTGCTCTGGCTGCAACTAAAACCAAAGAGTCTGCAATTACGCTCCCACTGATACTTACCGCTTATGAGTTTCTATTTTTTAAGGGTTCAACAAAAAAAAGGCTGCTATCACTTATTCCATTTTTTATTGTTATTCCTGTAATTATAATAAACTCAAAACTCATTGTCTCACATATGGATATAAGTGTAGTTAACGACTTCAGTTTTGCCGACAGCTCGCTTAAGTACTCCCCGGCAAAAAACCCTCTGCATGTTTATTCAATTTCTGAAAACTTTTTTACCCAAATCAGAGCTATACTAACTTATATAAAAATGCTTATCCTGCCGGTGAACTTTACTCTCATATACTACTATCCGGTATCAACTTCATTTACAGACTACAGGGTGATTCTTTCAGGGGTTTTCATCATGGCGATTCTCAGTTATTCAGTGGTCTTAATTTTTAAATCCTTTAGCGGAGGCTCTGAAGACAGGCATATTTACAGCAAGCTTACGGCATTTGGCATATTGTGGTTTTTTATTAATATCTCCCCTCAGTTGATGATTGCAGTAAAGGAGTGGGTAGTGCTTCAGTACAGGGTTTATCTTCCTTCAGTGGGATTTTCTTTTCTTGCAGGGGCACTGTTAATCAGGTTTTTTAGGAAATACAGCGGATATGCCTTAACATTGCTCTCTTTAGGCATTGCAATAATTTTATGTGTTTCCACCTATAGGAATAACTCAAACTGGCAAAATGAAACAACACTATGGGAAGATAACATTAAGAAAGCACCACAGCACCCCATGCCATATAATTTTTTGGCAAATGCATATTTCAACAAGACCCGTTACAACGACGCCATAAGAGTACTAAAGCAGGCTGTAACTCTTGACAGGTATGACTACCAGTCATTGAACCTGCTGGGTTATACTTATGAGCATCTGGGAGAGCTTAAGGAGGCTATAACTTCATATGAACATGCCATAAGGATTAATCCTTTTTTTGCACCACCTTATATCAATCTGGGCAACATCTATGCTTCACAAGGGCTTCTCAATGACGCCCTTAAAATGTATGAAACAGCTGTTAAGTTAAAACCTGACCTTGCCCAGACTTATAACAACATGGGCAACATCTACCTAAAACAGGGATTTTCAGAGAAAGCCCTTGAAAATTATAAAATGGCAATAGCTATAAATCCTGCATTTGCAGCAGCTCACAATAACCTGGGTGTGCTGTATTTAAATCAGGGACTTACCGGTGAGGCTGCCGGTGAATTTGAAAAAGCATTAGAATATCAACCTGATTATGAAGATGCCGCCCGTAATTTAAATTCCCTCAAGCGTGGAAATATATATTAACGGCAGCTTATGATATACTACAGGTGTGAGCCGATAAGTTTAACGGAGCAAAATAATATTAAAGTCAGGAGATTTTTATACAACAGCAAAAATGAGAGCCGCCGTTCATTACACTCTGTCAATTATTATAATCAGCATTTATAGTGCCCGTGTCTGCCCTTTTCTTGCTGAGTTGTTTATTGGAAAACGCATATTACTTTTTACTATAGCTTTTAGTACTGCTTTCATTGTTCGACAGCGTTTAATAAAAACAGGTATTTTAGGAAAGCAGTATCTTTCACAGATAAAACGTCAGGTTGCTCTTGATTACGTCCTTTTTTTACTGTCAACTGTGGGTATTGCCTTATACAATTTACTTGTTTATGATTTTCCGCCGGCCAGTGGTCTGAAGGTTGTCATAGGTGGTTTAACTCTTGGATTTTATGCCGCCATTGATCTTGGACTTGAAAGGGAGAGGATAATAAACGCCGAGATCAGACAAACAGGAAACGATATAGACGTCACCGGCAATTTCTTACAACTTACTACAAAAATAATAATTATCGCCACCTTAAATATACTATTTATGATGATTGTAGTCTTTCTGATTATTCACAGGAATTTTGCTCTATTTTCTCAGACGGAGGAAACAGTTAATTCCATTTTTACAAAAAAAGTATTGATTGAAACCGCCTTTGTCGTTGTAATTATACTTATTGAAAACATTAATCTGATAATTTCCCATACAAAGAACCTGAAGTTGTTCTTTGAAAACGAAAACAGGGTGCTGATGGCGGTGGCCAGTGGCAATTTAAACCAAAAAGTGGCAGTCAGTACTAATGATGAATTTGGACTTATGGCCACTTATTCCAACAAGATGATTGAAAACCTGCGGGAGAGAACTAACGAATTGCAGAAAACCCGTGATGTTACAATCCTTTCCCTGGCAAGCCTTGCCGAGACCAGAGACAGCGACACCGGCGCTCATATCCTACGCACTCAGAGATATGTCAGAGCCCTTGCCTTGTATTTAAGAGACAATCCCGGATTTTCCGGTTACTTATCTGATGAGACTATCGAACTTTTATATAAATCAGCTCCTCTTCATGACATAGGAAAAGTTGGAATACGTGATGCAATACTTCTAAAAAACGGCAAGCTTACTGATGAAGAATTTCAGGAGATGAAGATGCACACGGTTTATGGCAGGGATGCACTACTTAAAGCGGAGATGTCTATCGGTTATAATTCCTTTTTGGATATAGCAAAAGAAATCGCCTATTGCCACCATGAAAAATGGGACGGCTCCGGTTATCCTGAAGGGCTAAGCGGGGAAGATATCCCTGTTTCAGGGCGCTTAATGGCACTTGCAGACGTCTATGACGCTCTTATCACAAAAAGAGTTTATAAGGACGCCTATTCACATGAGACTGCCAGGGAAATAATCATTCAGGGGCGTGCAACCCACTTTGACCCGGATGTTACAGATGCCTTCTTAGCAGTTGAACGGGTTTTCATTGCTATAGCTGAAAAATTCAGAGACGAACATTAAAACCCGTAATCCTTCCACTTTCTGTTAACCAATTCCCTGATTTTTTCATCCATGGTAATATCAGGCGGCCATTGTCTGGTAAAGCCCTCCGAGGGGAGTTTTTTTGTGGCGTCAATTCCCAATTTTCCGCCGTAAGCGGTAATTGCAGAGGCATGTTCAAGCACATCCAGCGGTCCCTCTAAAATAACAACATCACGCCTGGGGTCAACATTATTACCTATTCTCCAGACAACCTCTGATGCGTTTTGTACATCCACCCACTTATCCACTATTACTATCATCTTGGTAAAACTCATCTGTCCCATTCCCCACAGAGCATACATCACCTTTCTGGCATGTCCCGGGTAACGCTTGTCTATGGAAATCAATGCAATGTTGTGAAACACCCCCTCCAGTGGCAAATTCATATCGACCACCTCCGGCAATTGCTTTTTCAAAAGCGGCAGAAATATCCGCTCCGTAGCCTTTGCTATAAAACAGTCTTCCATCGGGGGTTTTCCCACTATGGTTGCCGGATATATAGCGTCTTTACGATGCGTTATGCATGTAATATGAAAAACAGGGAAGTCATCTTTTAGTGAATAGTATCCGGTGTGGTCGCCAAAGGGCCCCTCAACTCTTCTCTCAAACGGATTAACGTATCCCTCAAGAACTATTTCGGAATTAGCCGGAACCTCCAAATCCACAGTTTCACATTTAACAAGCTCTACCGCCGATTTTCTCAAAAAACCGGCAAACAGCATTTCATCAATACCCTCGGGAAGCGGCGCTGTGGATGAGTACATAACGGCGGGGTCAGCGCCTATTGCCACGGCTGCCTCAAGGGGTTTGCCCAACTGCTCCGCCTTACGGTAGTGTCTTGCTCCGTCTTTGTGCATGTGCCAGTGCATACCGGTAGTGCGCTCATCATAGACGTGCATACGGTACATACCGCAGTTACGCTCTCCGCTTTCAGGGTCCTTTGTAAAGACCATAGGAAGGGTTATGAATCTGCCTCCGTCATCAGGCCAGGTCTTTAGAATTGGAAATATATTTAAGGACAAATTATCCCCCTTTTTTATAACATCCTTACATGGGCCTGTTTTGACGTACTTTGGCAAGAAATCGGCAAGCTGTTTAAGTTTTGGAAGGGCCATTAATTTGGATATCAAATTTGTTGGTATTTCGGGCTCCAAAAACTCAAGAATCTCCGCACCTATATCATCTAATTTATCAACCTCAAGAGCAAGGCACATCCTTTCAAAAGTGCCGAAAAGATTAACAACACATGGGAATTCAGCGCCCTTACAGTTTTCAAAAAAAAGAGCTTCCCCGCCTTTTTTTACAAACCGGTCGTTTATTTCCGTTATTTCAAGCTCAGGGTCAACCTCTGTACTAATATACCTTATGAGACCCTTCTTTTTAAGCAGCCCTATAAAATCACGGATATCTCTGTATGCCATAAGTTTCTCCTTCTTATGCTCCTTCGGTCTCCTGCAATTGAGCACTCTTAACCACGTGGTTTCTTCCCGCCGCGATTTTTACCACTGACTCCGGCATCACCATTATGTTCTTTATCCGGTTTCTCAGCAGAATCCGGCTTCTCGTCAGTGGATATATCATCACTGCCTGCAATATCCAATTGGGCGGAAAGATCCGGCAGTGTCTCTTCCTGGTTTATTTCAATACCGTTAAAACTCTCATCTATATACTCATCATCCGGGTTGATAATCTCCACAGTGGATTCGTTCAATGACAAGTCATAATCCGATAAAGAAAAATTAACAGGCACAACCGTCTCCTCCTCATCAGTGACCGGCACAAAGCCGGCAGTAAGGTTGTCACCCATAGGAGTCTTATCCTGCTGTATTTCTGATAGGTCAATATCAATGCCGTCATCAAGAGCAAGTTCCAACCCTGCTTTGTCATCCAAATTCAAATTTCCTGCATCAGCGATAGTTAAATTTCCGTCCTGTGCTAAGTCGCTCAGCACCGGTTCATCATCAAGGGAAAGTTCCAGATCAGGGATACTATCCAAATCAACCGCCCCGCCCTCCTCTGAGGCTAAACCTATATCATCTGAGGCGGCTTTAAGCACCGGCTCATCATCAAGGGCAAGCTCCAGATCAGGGATACTATCCAAATCAGCCGCCCCGCCCTCCTCGGAGGTTAAACCTATATCATCTGAGGCGGCTTTAAGCACCGGTTCATCATCAAGGGAAAGTTCCAGATCAGGGATACTATCCAAATCAGCCGCCCCACCCTCCTCGGAGGTTAAACCAATATCATCTGAGGAGGCCTTAAGCACCGGTTCATCATCAAGGGAAAGCTCCAGATCGGGGATACTATCCAAATCAGCCGTCCCGCCCTCCTCTGAGGCTAAACCTATATCATCTGAGGCGGCTTTAAGCACCGGTTCATCATCAAGGGAAAGTTCCAGATCGGGGATACTATCCAAATCAGCCGCCCCGCCCTCCTCTGAGGTTAAACCTATATCATCTGAGGCGGCTTTAAGCACCGGTTCATCATCAAGAGAAAGTTCCAGATCGGGGATACTATCCAAATCAGCCGCCCCGCCCTCCTCTGAGGTTAAACCTATATCATCTGAGGGGATTTTCATAGTGGGCTCATCATCCACGGCAAATTTAGTATCCGGCTTTGAGGCAAATGATGCTATAATCTCACGCGTCTGCTCAGACATTTGTGACCGTGCATTATCATCTATATCAATTCCAAAGTCATCTATATCCTGGTCCAACACAATAGTGGAATCATCAGAATAATCATAGTCCTCATCTTTTATTTCAAAGTCCTCATTTTTATCAAAATTAAATTGCTCGTCCTGTGAGGCAGTCACACCGGAGGGCTCCTTACTACCCTCAGGGGTATCACCTAAATCTATTTCCAGGGAAGATGATAAATCCATCTCACCGCCTATATCCAAAGTTTTATGTTCTTCTTCAATTCCTGCCTCCATAGATGTTTCGCCGCTAAGGTCAATGTCTAATTCAGGTGAAATATCAAAATCCTCATGGCCTGCCTCATCATGGAGTTTAAAGTCGTCATCAAGCCTGAATTCTTCATCAGATGGAATCATACCTACCGTTTCATCGTGTTCATCTTCAGCACTTTCCCCTTGCTTAAGACTTATTCCCGAGACGGTCTCATAGTCCTCATCATCGGTTTTAGTGTCCAATCCCCCGCTCAAATCATACTGCTCATCAGCCTGTGATAAATCATCATCCACGACTTCAAACCCAAGCTCATCCTTGTTGATTGTAAGGGTTTCTTCCTCTTCAGAATGTGGTGTTACAGTGGGTGACTCTGCGTCTTTATCCTCGTATGTATCATCTTTATAGACAGCAATGGTGTCGTCGTGATAAGATAAGTCATTATCAAAAACAGCTGATGAGGCTGCTAAACCAGCGCCTGCGGCAGGCATATCCACGGTTGACATATCTGAGACGTCATCCCATGCTTTTTTCTCAGACGGCTGAGTTCTGTCAGCATACACAGCCCTCTCCATCTCATCCTGCTTACGCCTTTGGGCAGACTTCCATATCAGATACTCCGGCGTTAAAAAGAAAACAAGATTGCCTGCGAGAAATAAAATAGAAATAATTATCAAAGTAAGAGAAGAAGATGGCAACAGGACAATACCGCCTAAGGGAATTATTAAAAGCACATATGATGAGGCATGAATAAGCCCTGCTTTTCGCTCAAGACCAAGGTTTTCAGCAAGGGACATATATGAAGCTGTAAAAGCATATGGTAAAGTTAAAGGGAAAAGCAAAAGGGCAATCCACCAAATAGGTTTACTTGATACTGTTACAAGCATATAATAATTAACAGTGGGAATGAGTCCAATCCATGGTGATGGTACTTCCAGCATCTTAGCAATCCTGAAAAGAGAATAACCGAAAAACAGTGCGGCCAGAAATATTATAACCGGAACAATCAGAAGATAAAGCGGGGGTTTGGAGAAAATGGCGGCAGGCTTCTTTGGTTGTTGAGCTTTCTGCGTCTTATCTCCAGTTAAACTTGAAAAAAAGGATTCTATTTTCGATTTTGGAGCTTCCTTAACCTTTCCAGTCATGAGTGGAATTTTCTTCTTTTTAACAACAGGGGCCTGGGGCTCGGGTTGTTGAGTCTCTGCTTTTGGAGCTTCAGTTGCAGCGGGCTGCTCAGGCTCAGGAGAAGGTGGCGTTGAGGCGGCAACAGTTTCAGCAGGGGTTGGAGCAGGGGCTGGACTTTGTACGGTATCCGTCTTTTGTGCATCAGGTTTAGATTTTTTTACATCTTTTTTTGGTGTGACCTCTGCTGTGGGTTTAGAGGCGGCGGGGGCGGCTTTTGGTGAAGGTGGCTGGGCAGTGGGTTCGGGGCTCTTGACAGGCTCAGGGGTTTCTACCTCGGGGGGTGGATAATCCGTAAAATGAACATGGCCTTTAGAATCTGTCCATCTATATAATTTAGCTTCAGATACCGGCGTTATAAAAAATAAAAAACCTGAAAAGATCAACAACGCTGATAATAATTTAACGGCGTTTCTACCAAACATACATCCTCCCTTTAATAAGGATTTATAAAATAAAAAAACATTTTAACAAAAAACCTGATGTAAAGTCTTTATTTTTGTTTGTTAAACATTTAATTTAAATAAAAACGTCCGGTATATCTTTATTAAGAACTTTAAACGAAATAAAGTTTGTTATAAAATCCTTATAAGGCCGGTATAAAAATGACATGGAGGATACAAAAATTATAACAGAACAGATAAAGATTATTTATAGCAAAAAACAGAAAATCCACGAAAATTAAAACCTTAAACATCCTCTCAGAGTGTTATTCCAATTCTAATTCTAAAGTAAACGCAGGTGGCTGGGAGAAAGCGACGCCTCCCCTTACAGGGGATTCCCCTTTAGAGGAGACGCCCCGGAGCTTGTGACAAAGCCAACAAAGTTAGACAAATGAATTAGAATTGGAATAACCTGTACAGCAAATATACACTTGAGTTATAATGTGATTTATATTACGCTTAAATAGCGTGTTTAATCGCTTTTTTGTTTATCCTTATGTCGAGAGATGTCTTTGGCAGGGTTGAAAAACAACTATGTGAGGGGTTTACATTTGGTGTTACCCTTAAAAGATTCAGAAAAATCCAGTTTAACGTAAACAGAAAATACTATTAGGAAATAATAGAAGGTTGAGATTAAGCAAGCGGAGGTTTTATGGGAGAACAAGATGCAAAAATACTCACAGAGGAGTTGAAGCTTCAAAGTGAAATGATAACCAATATGTCCGAGGGCGTCAACCTTATCAAAGCTACAGACAGAAGCATAGTGTATTGCAATCCAAAATTTGAACAAATGTTCGGTTACAACACAGGCGAGCTAATTGGTAAGCACTTCTCCGTAGTTAATGCACCTTCTGACCTCCTCACTGAAGAAACAGAAAAGAAAATTATAGAATCATTAGATAAATACAATTTCTGGCAGGGTGAAGTGAAAAACATAACAAAAACAGGCAAACATTTTTGGTGTTTTGCAACAGTTTTCACATTTAACCACCAAACTTACGGCAAAGTGTGGGTATCAGTTCACACCGACATAACACAACGTAAAAAAGCTCAGGAAGACCTGAGCAGATTTTTTAATCTTTCAGTATGCATGTTATGTATCGCTGATATCAACGGTTATTTTAAAGCGCTTAGTTCGTCATGGGAGAAAACGCTTGGTTATACCGAAGAGGAGCTTAAGTCAAAACCGTTTATCGAATTTGTACATCCTGATGACGTTGAAAAAACACTGAAAGAGGTCGCTAAACTCTCCCAGGGAGTGCCAACTATATATTTCGAAAACAGGTATTTATGTAAAGACGGCACATATAAGCTCCTGGCATGGACATCCGCGCCTGTACCGGAGGAACACTTAACATATGCCACTGCATACGATATAACTCGTATAGAAGAGACAATCAAGTCGGAGAGGGACAAGCTTAAGGGTATATTGGATATAATGGAAGATGGTATATACATAGTAACCAAGGATTACGATATAGATTTCATAAATAAAGCCTTAATAAAAGGCTTTGGTGAGGTGCATGGGCGTAAGTGCTACGAGTATTTTCATGACAGAACCGAATCATGCCCATGGTGTAAAAATGAAGAGGTATTTTCAGGCAAAAGTGTTACGTGGCAATGGTATTCGCCAAAAAACAACAAAACTTATTCGCTCTTTGATGCTCCAATGCGAAATGTAGATGGTTCAATTTATAAGTTTGAAATATTTCATGATATTTCTGAAATTAAGCAAGCTAAGATGATACTGCAAAGAGAACTTGATTTCCAGACAGCAGTTGCTGAAGTGTCTGAAGCTTTGCTTTCACCTGAGAGAGATATAGTTGATATTTCCGTCATTATAAACAAACAGGCAAGGTCGTTGACAAAAAGCCTGCATGGACACGTTTCAGAGATAGACAAAAACACGCAGGAGCAAGTAGGGCATACTCATACAGAGATGATGGATAAAGGACTTTGCAATGTGGATACAAGATACCGAAGACTGGCTTTTCCAAAGGGCAAGGACGGCTATAATGCTTTATGGGGACATTCTTTAAATACAAAACAAGGGTTTTATACAAATACTCCGGAAAAACATCCTGCATACAAAGGCTGTATTCCAGAGGGACATATTCCAATAGTAAGATATATGTCAGTACCGGCATTACTTGGGAATAAGCTGATTGGCAACATAGCATTAGCCAACTCAGAAAGAGATTATACAGATGAGGATTTGAATATTATAAAGCGTCTTGCTTCAATTTATGCCTTAGCCGTTGAACGTAAAAGAATAGAGGAGGAACTGAGAAATATAAATACACATCTTGAAGCAATGGTAAAAATAGAAACTGAAAAAAGAAGAGCCCATGAACAAATGTTAATCCAACAATCCAAAATGGCATCTATGGGAGAGATGATTGGGTTAATAGCCCATCAATGGAAGCAGCCGCTAAATTCCGTGGGATTATCTATCCAGGACCTAAAAGATGCTTATGCCTATGGTGAAGTTGATGACGAATTCATTGATAATTTGGTGGGTTCCACAAAACAGCAAATTGACTTCATGGCAAAAACTATAGATGATTTCAGAAATTTCTTTATTCCCTCCAAGAAAAAAGTCTTTTTTGATGTAAAAACCGCCATAGAAGAACTGCTGTCAATGTTTATACATATTTTTAGCAAAAGTGATATAGATATTTCTGTTAAAGCTGTTCAAAACACAGCACTGCTTACCTGGGGTTACCCTAACGAGTTTAAACAGGTGGTGCTTAACATTTTAAATAACTCAAGGGATGCAATCATCTCAAAAAAGAAGATTAATTCAGAAATGCAGGGAAGCATATTAATAAATATAAGCAACAGTGAAGACAACTCTAAGATTGTAATTTCAATGAAGGACAATGGCGGAGGAGTTCCTGAAGATGTGATAACAAAAATCTTTGAACCCTATTTCACAACCAAAGAAAAGGAAGGAACCGGCATTGGGCTTTACATGTCAAAAACAATAATAGAAACAAATATGGGCGGCGGTTTGACAGTTGGAAATGTTAATGGCGGGGCGGAGTTTTTGATAAATTTGGATGTTTACAAAACGGAGACTATTTAATTGGTGGTAATTTACCGATAAATCAAACAGAAAGATGATGGCATATAAACTGTCAGACGTTTTTATAAAGATATAAAAAGTTGCACTACTGGAGATTAATAAAATATAGTAAATACGGAGCATACTTTAATATGGCGCTTGATGAAGTGTTAGCGGAAAATGTTGTTTCAGGAAAATCTCCCCCCACGCTTAGATTTTACGGCTGGCTCGTACCCTCGATAACCATTGGGGCGTTTCAAAAAATCAGTGATATTAACTTACCCAGGTGTCATGAGCTAAACATACCCGTTGTGAGAAGACCCACCGGAGGCCGTGCAATACTGCACGGAAAAGAACTGACCTATAGTTTTGCATCACCCTCAAAAAGTGCCGGAGGTTGTGCCGGGTTGCCGGCAAATATTCCCTTTACCGATAATCTCCTTGATAACTATAAACTTATCAGCACTACCTTTCATCGGGCTGTTCAAGACCTTGGAATAGACGTTAACATCAGCCACAGAAGATTACACAGGAAATCTCCGTCTTATGGTAAACCCTTGTGTTTTACATCAACCTCCTTTAGTGAACTTACCGTATTATCCGGCGGGGCTTATTATAAGGTGATGGGGGCGGCCCAAAAGCGTTTTGACGGCGGGTTCCTTGAACAGGGTTCAGTTCCTCTTTTAACGGATATGGCACTGCTTCAGGAGCTGTTTACCGAGACAGACGGACTGTTACCGGGCCTTAACACCTTCAAAGACGATATCACTATTGATTCACTCACCACAGGTGTTATAAGAGCATTTGAGGAGACCTTCAACATTGTCCTTAAAGAGGAGCCGCTTAGCAGCGAGGAAAAAAAATACGCTGAATTGCTGGAAAAAGAGAAATACGCCTCAAGTGATTGGACTTTAAGAAAATAGCCTTCTCCGTCTGCTAAGTAACTCTCTCCACTTTTAGCGGGCTACCGGTTTTTCTATATCGGATTTCGGGTGAAACACCCTGCTTTTTAGTTTTATGGTAATTATGTTAAGCTATGATATGTGTGTAAATGAACACCGGAGAAATCTTATGACAGCGGTATCGGCCTCTGTTTAATTGCGGTATCCGCCCGGCAACCCACCAACATAGCCTGATGATAAACTATTTTGTAACAGAGCCGGAAGTGACCATATGAGAGTAGATATAATAATACCGGTTAAACGAATAGGCAGTTATATCTATGAATCTGTTGCCGAGATATTAAAGCTTGATTACAACGACTACGGAATAATAATTTTCCCTGACAGTTTTGACGGGGAGTCTTTTCCAAAAACCACGATTATCCCAACAGGCGGCGTGGGACCGGCAATTAAAAGAGATATGGCGTTACAACACTCATCCGCCGATGTGCTTGCATTTCTCGATGACGATGCCTACCCCAAAGCCGACTGGCTAAAAAATGCGATACGGCATTTTAACTCCCCCGATGTTGCAGCCGTTGGAGGCCCTGCCGTCACTCCCCCTCATGATACATTTTGGCAAAAGGTCTCAGGCGCAGTGTTTCTGACTCCCTTTGGCGGTGGTGTTCCGGAGAGATACCAGCCTGTTGGAAATGTGCGGATGGTGGATGACTGGCCATCTGTCAATCTTTTAGTGCGTAGGGATGTGTTTGCTCAGGTTGGCGGCTTTAACTCCGATTACTGGCCCGGTGAGGATACAAAACTATGTCTGGATATTATAAAACTTGGTAAAAAAATTATATATGCCCCTGATGCAATCGTTTGGCATCACAGACGCGAGGGCTTAGTGCGACACCTGAAACAAATCGGAAGATACGGCCTGCACAGAGGTTTTTTTGCAAAAAAATTTCCCGAAACATCCAGACGACTCAAATACTTCATACCCTCGGTGTTTGTTATCTTTTTACTTGTCTGTGTTTTATTGCCCTTTACAACCAATAAAACAATTCTTACCGTTTATTTGGCAGGACTTGCTGCGTACATTGCCGCCCTCATGGTTGCAACCTTTCAGATATGGAACAAGGGAGAAGACCTTCTGGTTTCCTTTGCCTGCCTGCCCTATATAGCTTTGACTCATATGTGGTATGGCATTCGTTTCTTGCAGGGATTTCTATTTACTAAAGAGCTGAACAGCCGGTTGAGGAAATTATGAAAATTGCCATTTCTTATCCTCCGCTTGAGTCCCCCAAAGGTATCCCGTTGCTTAGCCAAAACAGGCAATTCCAGTGGTTTAATAAACCTACCTTTATTTATCCGGTTATTCCTGCCCTTGCGGCGACACTTTTAAAGCAAGAGGGCTATGATGTGTTTTGGGATGACGCAATAGCATCCCGCATGGCTTATGAAAACTGGAAAATACGCCTTATAGAACAAAAACCGGACATTGTAGCAATTGAAACAAAAACCCCTGTGGTGAAACGCCACTGGAGTATCATCAATGAACTAAAGGAGTTTCTCCCTCGTACAATCTTTGCTCTTATGGGGGACCACATAACGGCCCTTCCCGATGAATCACTCCAACACAGCAGAGCCGACTATTGTCTTAAGTCCGGGGATTATGATTTCTCACTGCTCTCACTGGCAAACCATTTATCTAAAGGCACGGCATTATGCGGCGGGTGGCACTTCAGAGCCCCGGGTAGCCTTATAGCCTCATCAGGCCCCCAAAATCTTCAGGAAAATGATTTAAACTCCCTGCCGCATATAGACAGAGAGCTTACCGGCTGGAGACTGTACGCCTTTGAAAACGGCAATTTTAAATATACCCCCGGCACTTACACAATGGCCGGACGGGATTGCTGGTGGGGAAAGTGTACCTTTTGCTCATGGACTACGTTGTTCCCGGGCGGAAAATTCAGAGTCATAAAGCCTGAGAGGCTTCTTGATGATATCGAATTAAATCTCATAACCCTTGGCATAAAAGAGGTCTTTGACGATACAGGGTGTTTTCCTGCCGGCAAGTGGTTGTTAAAGTTCTGTGACGGATTAGTTGAAAGAGGACTTAATAAAAAAATTGCGTTTTCCTGCAATATGAGATTCGGCGTTTTAAAGCAGGAGCATTACGATGCAATGGCAAAGGCAAATTTCAGATTTGTACTATATGGGATAGAATCCGCCAATCAGGAAACTATCGAAAGGCTTAATAAGAAAATTGATATAGCAGCCGTCAGGGAAGAACTTGAAATGGCTAAAAAAGCAAACAGAAAGTATAAAGGCATGATATCACCGCACATTACCACTATGATCGGTTATCCGTGGGAATCATACAAAGAGGCTAAAAGCACTATTGATTTCACACGTGAACTTTTCGACTGCGGCCTGATTGACTCACTTCAGGCAACTGTTGTAACACCGTATCCTGGAACTTCTTTTTTTAACGAGGTTAAGAAAAACGGCTGGCTTCTTACAGAGGACTGGGACCGTTACGACATGCGGGAGTTGGTCATAAAGTCAGACATCACCTCAGAGCAATCTTCAGAGCTTACCCGTGCAATTTATAAGAGTTTCATGACTCCCGGATTTATACTTAGAAAGCTATTCTCCATTCGTTCAATAAATGATTTGCGTTATATGTGGATGGCGGCAGTCAGAGTAATCGGCCATTTAGCTGACTTTAAAACTACCGTAAACACTGACCGGTAATGCTGGTATCAGTTATCATAACAACCAAAAACGAGGAGCGCAATATAGAGCGGTGTTTACAATCCGTTTTGAACCAACAGTATTTAAAGGAAAACATTGAAATAATAGTGGTTGACAACAACTCCACAGACAAGACGCAGGAGATAGCCGGAAAATACACCGCTTATGTCTTTAACAAGGGGCCGGAACGTTGTGCTCAAAGAAATTTTGGAATTAACATGTCACGGGGGGACTATTTTCTCTATCTTGACGCCGATATGATACTCTCTGAGAATGTACTTGCTGAGTGTGCTCAGAAAGTGGTGGAACACCCTGAAACGGCGGGACTCTACATACCGGAAATTATAATGGGAGATTCGCTTTTTTGCAAAATCAGGCGCTTTGAAAGGAGTTTTTATAATGCCACAGTGATAGATGCCGTGCGATTCATAAAAAAAGAAGCTTTTCGTTGTGTAGGCGGTTTTGATGAGACTCTAATCAGCGGTGAGGACTGGGATTTTGACAAAAGAATAAGGCATTTTGGAAAAACCGCCATTATAAATTCCCCGCTTTATCATAATGAATCTGAAATACACTTAAAGCAGTATATTAATAAAAAAAGCTATTATGCGGATAAAATCAACGCATATACGAAAAAATGGGGCGCCGCTGACCCAGACTTAAAAAAACAATTCGGCATGTATTACAGATTTTTAGGCGTTTTTATAGAAAATCAAAAGTGGAAAAAACTGATTGCCAACCCTTTTATCACAATTGGCATGTATGCTCTGAGAGCACTGGTGGGAGTTAAGTTTTTACTGAGGTAATTTTAAATAAAAACAATTCCACCGGAGAGCTTAGAGTAACTGTTTGGTTTGATGGTTTTCAAACACTGCTTCCCCTACCCTCTGTGCTCCCTTGCCGTCAATAAATCCCTGAGCTTTTGCACTCATCTCTTTACGTAATTCTTTATCATCTGTTAACTTCAGGAAAATGCCGGCAAAATCTTCTTTTTTTAAAGTTTCGTACCACCCGGCATCTGCAAAAAGACCACACTTGCGTAGTCCGTTTACAAGATAGTCCTCAATTTGAGCAGTACGCCCGACAATAGAGGGTACACCCATAAAGGCTAATTCCCATACCGTAGTACCTCCACTTGTTATCGCTATGTCATGGTTTAACATCAACTCAGGCATGTTGCCTGCATTATGCAAAAAAACACTCCGCACCGGCAACTCAATTGCTCTTATCCGTTCTGCGTTTTTATTGGCAGCACCTGTTATTACTGTCAACTCAAGGGGTTCTTTTAATGCGCCTGAGTCCACCATGTCCTTTATCATTAACAATATCTTTTCTGTGTAGTTATTGGTATCCATGCCGCCAAAGGTTATTAACACACGTGTGAAGCCTTCATTAAATTGCTTTTTAACTCCAATATACTTCAAAAACTCCCGTCTTAATATTACATATTTATTTCCCAGCAAAAGCCTTGTATTTGGCCCAAAATTGTATTTTAAATCCAAACCGTGAAGATTTTGGTTTATCACTACATCGGCATTATAAAAAGGCTGAGCCGCCATATCATCTATTACTATAAGTTTATAGCCATAACTCTTTATTCTTTCATAATATTTTAAATCAAACAATACTCCATCACACACAATAGCACAGTCTTTATAATGCTCTAAATACTCCACAGACTCAACAATACCGTCTGCATACGGATAGTAGTTTTTAAGACGGTAAACTTTAAATCCCTCACCTTCCAGCCTCTCTGTCAAATCATCTGATTGACAATACGTTATGAAAACCACCTCAGCACCTCTGTCCTTAAACGCCTGAGCAAGCGCAAAACACCTCATCACATGGCCGGTACCGGACTCATCGGATGAATCAGCACGAAACACTATAGTATTTGGTTTTGTAGGTTCATTCATGCCGGTAGTTTCATGTTAATAAAATATATACCACTAATACCAAGCTGCATTCAATCATCTACAATAATGTTCAAAAGTATGTTCATTTGGTATTACTAACATTTCTTCTCTTATCTTTCTTACTTTCCCTTATATTACTTCATACTTGCCGCAGATGCCGGATGTTTCAGACAGAGCTGCATGAATTGTTTCTTTAAAATCAGAAATCCCTGAAAATCCAGGCACTGATACTATTCCCTGCAGTGTTGCCCTGTCTTCTTTAAGTGTTTTTTCGCCGCGTAAGCGTAATGCAGTTTCAAGGTTTCGGAATAAGAGATAATTTCTAATCAGTGTTGTTTTTTCCTTATCAGGTAAAAAACCGTAGCGGGCTAATCTGGTCAGGGCGGTAACCGTCCCCGGAACTATAATTGACGGCCTTTCACCAGAGTGCTTAAGCACTAAGTACTGGCTTAGAAACTCTATGTCCTCAATGCCGCCGCTTTGAAGTTTTACGTTTAGCCCTTCCCCGGGTTTTAGAAGTTCACGTTTGATTTTACCCCGCATCGCTTTTATCTCAAGGGCTGTAACATCAGCTCCCCGAACCGGTATGACCGCTTGTTTAAGACTTATAAACTCCTTTTTAAACCACCGGCTGCCGGTTATCGGGCGTGCCTTGATAAGAGCCTGAATCTCCCAAACCCTTGCTTTGTTCATGTAATAGTCATACAGGCCGTTTAGAGTATTTACAAGCTGTCCCTTTGAACCCTCAGCACGCAGTCTTGTATCAACCTTATATGTATAACCTTCCCGTGTATAGGCTGTCAACGTTCTCAATATTCTCTCAGATGCTGCATTTATGCTCTCATCCTGGGCATTATCAGCTATAAACACCACGTCTAAGTCTGAGCCGAAAGTCAGCTCCCTGCCGCCAAACTTGCCAAAACCAGCCACATTTAAATTCAGCTCTGAGGATATGGAATGTACAATGCACCTTATTATTGCATCCGCTATACGGCTAAGCCCCTTAAGCGTATCTCTAAGTGATTTTGTTCCCCTCATATAGGCAATTCCTATTCTGAGCTCCTCCATTTTCTTAAATGCCGACACCGCCTCTGACAGAGAACCAGTGGACTTAAGCATATCCTGAAGCTCGAGAACCATAACGGACAGGGGTTTTGTAACCTGAGTGCCGCCGGAGAGCATATCCAGATACTTTTTGTCTCCGGTTACAACAGAGGTCAGATACGGGCTCACTGCAAAAATCTCAACCAACGTATGAATAAGCCACCGGTTTGAGTTAAAAAGCTCCAGGTACGGCGGTGTTGTTACAAGGATTTCAGAAAATCTCTGCAAATTACTAAAAGCCATTTCAGGGTTAACTGAGTCCAGTGATGCAGCGGCAAATATAGGCATTATCGCATCCTGAAGTTTTCTGCTTTGCAGCGTTTGAAAGATACTCATCGTATCGGCTATCTTACCGGCACTGTAGTTTACCCTCTCAGGGTTTCGGATTTGCCTTTCCGTGAGAAGCTCCATGAGTTTGCCGGACTTGTGTTTATCAAATACGGTTTCTACGCTTTGTTGCTCATCCGGTGTGCTTGAGGCGCTTGCTCCAAAGAGGGAATCATAAATTTGCCTCACCTGCCGTCTCTTATTTTGCAGCAACGACATGAACTCTTCTGTGGTATTATTCCCCATCTTTCTTGCCAGTGCCTCCAGTTGTTGTACATCGGTTGGCAGTGAGTGGGTTTGAATGTCATTTAGCATCTGAATACAGTGCTCAAGTTTTCTTAAATACAGGTAGTGGTTGCATAGAATTGAATAATCGTCATATCCAATCAGCTTTTTCTGGGTTAACTTATGCAGGGCGATAAGCAGTCCTCTTTCTCTTAAAATTGGAGATTGTCCACCATAGACCAGCTGCAGAGCCTGAGTAAAAAACTCTATCTCGCGGATACCTCCGTAACCTTTCTTTATGTCTTTTTCATCAAATGTGGAATCTATCTTTTTTTTGAGCTTTTTAATCTCATCAATAGAGCGCATATCAATGTATTTTCTATAGACAAAAGGTAGTGTCATTTTAAAAAATTCTGCACTCAGGGCGGCATCCCCTGCTATATGTCGTGCTCTGATGAGTGCAAGCCGCTCCCACTCCCTGCCCCATGATTCGTAGTACTGCTCATAGGCATTCAAAGACATTGCAAGCGGCCCTCTGCTGCCCTGCGGGCGCAACCTTAAGTCCACCCGATAGACAAACCCATCCGCCGTGTTCTGATTGAGTACCTTGCTGAGTCCCTCGGTAACTTTACAGTAAAACTCATGATTGCTAATCCGGTTTGTCCTGACACCGCTTAGGTTTAAAATTCCACCGGTTTGCCCTGAAGCCGTACCGTAGAGGCATATAAAATCCACATCGGAGCTGTAGTTTAGCTCGTTTGCCCCAAGCTTACCAAGTGCCAGCACAGAAAATGCGTCATCCTGCGGCTCTCCGTGCTGCTCAGCCAGTGTTTTTCTTACAACCGCCAGGGCAGTCTCCGTAAGCACATCGGCAAGAGCGCTTAGCTCTTTCATGGAAGCTATTGTGTCGGTTCTGTTAGTAACGTTCCGGAGGGTTATTAAAAGGAGATACTTCTTTTTGAATTTTCTGAGTCTTGAGTTTATCTCCGTCTCAGGAGAAAAAGAAATCATCTCTGAACGCAGATACTCCGCAGTTACATCCACTGCCATACTCCTTAGAGCAAAGACAAGCGGCTCCGGTTCATTTAACACATAAGCAGCAAGAAACTGGCTGTAACCAAAAAGCACTGCTATAGAGTGTAACTCGCCATCGGAAAGTGACTCTACAACGCTGGGATGCTCCTTAAAAAAAGCCCTTAAATTACCAAGCGCCCGCCCCGCATCCGGCGTATTTGATGATAATTCGTCAACAGATAACATATAAAAAATAGAAAGAATTAGGGAAGGCGCCGCCTTCCTCAAAACCCATCCGCAAGGGACTAAGCCCCCTTGAGCCCTTTCTCCTCACAATGTATAGATGTTTTTGTACAATGTTTTGTCATAGTTAGCACTGCTTAAGATCATCTTTGCCCATCCCATAGTCTTGGGTCCAGAATATCACGCAGTCCCTCACCAAGCAAGTTGTACCCAAGGACGGTAATCAGAATAGCCATACCGGGAAACACCGAGAGCCACCACGCTATTTCAAGGTTATCCTTACCGGCGGATAGAATGTTACCCCAACTTGGCGTTGGCGGCTGCACGCCGATACCCAAAAAACTCAGGGCTGATTCAACAAGAACAGCTCCGGCTATGCCCAGCACAGCTGAGACTATCACAGGGGCAAGCGCATTGGGCAGCATGTGCCGGACTATTAACCTGATATCCGACGCCCCTAAGCTCTTTGCCGAAAGAACGAACTCACGGGTTTTAAGCGACAGAAACTCCGCCCTCACCAGTCGTGCCACACCCATCCATGATGTTACCCCAATTACGGCCATTATATTCCATATGCTTGAATCAAGAAAGGCTATCACGGCAAGGATAAGAAAAAAAGTTGGAATAGCAAGCATAATATCAACAAAGCGCATTATTATCCTGTCAATAAAAGCGCCGTAAAACCCTGCCGCCGCTCCTACCGCTATGCCTATAAGTGTGGCAAGACCAACAGAGACAAACCCTACTGAGAGGGAAATCCTTGCCCCGTAGAGCATTCTGCTTAGCACATCGCGTCCAAGGTCGTCTGTGCCCAGGAGGTGAGACATATCCGGGGCTGACAGTATCCGATGTCTGTCAATAGCATCGGGGTCATATGGAGATATAAGGGGGGCAAATGCGGCTGCCAGAATCAGAAAAAGAACCACTACTCCCCCGGATATAGCCAGCACATTGTACCCCATGCGTCCTATTGCTGTATCTTTTAAAATTTTCGGGTACTCCCGTTTAACGATTATTGAGATAGTTTCTAACAAAGGACAACCCTTTTGATGCGGCAGCCCTCACTCCCATATCTTTCACAAGACGTAGCGTGCCCAAAGACAGCACTCTCTTAAGCATTTTTACATTATTCCTTTTATCTACCAGTTTTTCGGCCACAAGGGCAAGCTCACGAAACCTCTCATGTGAGATGTGTGAGCAGAAGTGATTGGCCGGGCTCTGATGGTTATACAGAGAAACGTCAAAATTATCGTCAACCAGCCCGCGTTCTTTACATGTTGTAAACAACTCCGTGCCGGGATATGGTGTAAAAATACTGTATGATACAGCGTCACTGTCTATTTTCTCTATTGCCGATATGGTGTCTTTGAGGGTATCCTCGGTTTCATCAGGGAAGCCTATCATAAAAAACGTTTGAACCTCAATGCCATGTGACCTTATTAACTTTGAGGCGGCAAAGGCGTCCTCTATGGTTATGTTTTTTCTGATTTTCTTCAACATTTCGTTATTGCCTGACTCTATGCCGATTTGGATACTGTAGCAGCCGGCATTTTTCATCCTGGAGACAATTTCCTCATCAATGAGTTTAACGTGAATTTCGCAACTCCACTTAATGTCCGGGCAACAGGAGGATATGGCGCCGGAAAGTTCGTATATGTACTTGCGGTTGACTCCGAAGGTGTCGTCGTCAAAACGGATGACGTTAAGGCCGAGATTTCTGAGTTCAGAGATTTCCGCAGCAATGCTCCCCGGGCTTCTAAATCTCACCTTTGTGCTCCAGAGGTAGCGTGAGCCGCAAAACAGGCAGTTATAGGGGCAACCCCGTGCTGCAAATATGGATTTAAACGCTGACAGAGGATACTTATCGTAGTCCTTTAGCACATCTTTAGCGCTTTGATGTGGAAACGGCAAAGTGTCGAGGTCTTGAATATAGGCCCTTGGTGGAGTCACCGATATAATCCCGTTTTTCCTGTACATCAGGCCGTTTACAGTATCGAGGCTTTCTCTGGATTGTATTTTCCTTAGAAAATCAACCAGCGTCTCCTCTCCCTCCCCTACAGCAAGAGCGTCTATATCGGGGCACTTGAAAACATCCTTTCCCACCATAGTGGGATGCGGCCCTCCGGCTATGATTATTATTTTGGGATTAATCTCTTTAGCTATTTTAGCTATTGTGCGTGCTGAGGCAAAGTTCTGGCTCTTGGTGGTTATTCCTATCACATCGGGGCGATATGAGGAGATGGTTTTTTTGACCTCCTGCCAAACTTTATAGCCTGGGTCTTTGAGGTTATTGAGATAGTTTCTGTAACCGGCGCCGGCAAGATAGCTAACCTGCATGATTTCGGCATTAGGGGTGAAATCGGCATTATATGCCATAACATCCCAGTTGGTATCACATTTGACAACAGAGGAGAGATAACCTATTGAAAGCGGGAATATCTCAAGCGCATAGGTATCTTTGTATAACCTGTAAAAAGGCGGTTCAATTAATAAGAGTTTTTTTCTCATCTGAAAAGACTAACTTATTTTGCGTTTTTGTGTCAATTTCTGTTGGTTTTGCATTTCTTGATTTCAGCAACTTGCAGAAAAATACTTATTGATTTAAAGAGCAATAATTTTATATGATAATGCCAATGCGCTTGTAGCTCAGTGGATAGAGCGGAGGTCTCCGGAACCTCAGGCCGGAGGTTCGAATCCTCTCAGGCGCACTTTTTTATAAGGGGGGAATTATCAATGGAAGGACAGCAGGCTCCGCATTTCGAGTTAGACGGAATTGATGAAAACGGAATTGAGAAGAAGTTTACTCTGTCGGATTTTTTAAGTACAGGCAAACCTCTTGTATTATACTTTTACCCAAAAGACAACACCCCGGGGTGCACAACAGAGGCCTGTGATTTCAGAGACAACATGGCAGCCGTTAAACCTAAGGCCACAGTGTGCGCTATAAGTCCGGACAATGCAGCCAGCCACCGAAAATTTATGAACAATCACACCCTTAATTTCCCGATTCTCAGTGATACCGATAAAAAAACACTTGAGGCATATGGCGCATGGGGTGAAAAGAAAATGTACGGCAAAACGGCTAAAGGTGTAATTCGCTCTACTTTTATAATTTCCCCTGACGGGAAAATCCTCAAACACTGGAGAGCCGTTAAGGTAAAGGGCCATGTGGCGGCAGTGCTGCAGGCACTGAATTCTTAAATCACACATTTTTGAAACTTGACAATTGGTTAACGTTTGAGATAATATTGTAAAATTGATGAAGATTATTGATAAAAAAACACAGTCCTTTGTACCGGCACTTATGGCAGTACTGTTTTTGTTTACAATGACGTGTTGTGGTATGAGTTTAGGCGGCTCTGACAGTAGCTCATCATCGTCCTCCTCATCTGATTCATCTGATAATTCAACAAGCGGAGGCAGTATAACCTCGGTAAAACTTAACTCGATTACATACGGTAACAGCACCTATGTAACTGTAGGAGCCTCCGGTAAGATATACTCCTCAACAGACGGCTCTACATGGTACACCCGCACTTCAGGTACAACCAGCACCCTTAAGGCAGTTATATATGGAAGTAGTCTATATGTAGCGGTAGGCGCCTCCGGTGTTATAAAAAGTTCAACAGACGCTAAAACATGGACCACCCGTTCAACCGGTATTACTAAGGACCTTAATGATGTTATTTATGATAATTCCACATACGTGGCTGTTGGAGAAAGCGGGTCTATTTTAACATCAACAGACGGTAAAGCATGGACGTCACGCACAGCGGCATCGTCAAGTACTCTCTATGGAGTAACTTATAACAGCAGCAGTGGTGAGTTTGTTGCTGTGGGGCAGAGCGGCGCCATCGTTACCTCCACAAATACTAAAAACTGGAGTTCGGGGACATCATTTACGTCAAACACTCTCTATAGCATAATTTACGAAAACAGCACCTATATGGCTGTCGGAGCCTCAGGAACTATTTATACCTCAACCGACGCCTCAAGTTGGACCTCCAGAACAAGTGGAGTTACAGCCACTTTGTACAGCGCCGCTTACGGAAACAGCCTCTACATTGCCGTGGGAAGCTCCGGCACGTTGTTGACATCATCGGATGGTTCAACATGGACGTCACGCTCAAGCGGGGTTTCAAACGATTTAACAGAGGTTATTTATGACGGCAGTAAGTTTTATGTTGTTGGGGATCAGGGTACAGTGCTAAGCTCCTCAAGCGGGACCTCATGGACCACAGAGGTTTCATCAACTTCTTACAAGGGGATAGTTTATGGTGGCGGTACATTCGTTGCCGTTGGCTCATCCGGTGCTATAATCACCTCAACTGACGGCACATCCTGGACAACAGCCTCATCCGGCATCAGCAGTGACATTAACGCAATAGCTTACGACAACAGTACATTCGTTGCTGTAGGAGCAAGCGGCAATATTTTGACCTCATCGGATGCCTCCACATGGACCTCTCAAAGCTCCGGCACGTCCTCCGACCTCAACGGTGTAACCTACGGTAACGGTTACTTTTTGGCTGTCGGAGATTCAGGCACAATATTAACCTCATCCGACGGTTCATCATGGAGCACTTCCACTTACGCATTTTCAAGTAAATTTAAAACTGTTGCCTACAATGGCGGCAAATACATTGTTGCAGGAGAAAACGGTCTTGTTTTAACCTCATCCGATGCATACTCGTGGACCACTCCGCCCACACTCTACAGTGTGACATTCTATGGGATAGCCTACTATAACAGCAAACACATAGTAGCCGGCGGCTCCGGCACGGTTATAACCTCATCAGACGGTGGCACAACCTGGGCAACAAGCAATACAGGAGTAAGCAGTGACCTGTACGCTGTTGCCGCATCATCATCTCTGGTGGTTATTATAGGCGCTTCAGGTGAAATTATAACATCAAGTGACGGCTCCTCATGGAGCACTGCAAGCTCAGGTTCTTCCTATAGCCTTAAAGCCATAGCATATGGTGGCGGCAAGTTTGTAGTACCGGTTAACAGCTCAACCACCATTACCTCATCTGACGGCTCAACATGGTCAGTCAACACATCAAGCTGATAAGTCTGCCTGCTTAAGTTCACAGTTATTTCAGAGGGACCTCCTAAGGAACTCTCTCCAAGTGTTTGTTTTTGAAGGTTTTTTTATTTGTCATTCTGGTCCCCAATCTGGAATCCAACTTTTATTCATCACGTTAAACAACACAAATATTCTATTATTTCTATAAACGCAACAAGGTATCAGCTGGAAAAAGAGTGGGGAAAAAGCTCTTTTTTGTTAGATTGATAAAGTTTTAAATGTATAATGCCGAATAATGTGGATGGAGCATGAGTTGAAGTGAAGCAAGAAAAAGATATTGAAAACAGCATATTTGGAGGCCTGCAATCGCTATAACACTATATAGCCGGGAACAGGCGGTTGAGACTGTACTTAAAAACAAGAGATTTCTCATCATTGACGACTACAGAGACTTCAGAGACAGCTTAAGGAGAAACCTCTTATCTCTTGGCGCAAAATCTGTAGAAATGACTGATGACGCAAATGATGCTATAATTAGAATTTCCAACAAGCCATACGATATAATTCTCTGCGACTATAACCTGGGAGAGGACAAAAAGGACGGCCATCAGATATTTGAGGAATTATCATTTAAGAAGAAAATTGGTTACTCAACAATGTTTATGATGATAACGGCTGAAAATACAATAAGTCATGTTATGGGTGTAATGGACTACCAACCGGACGGATACTTAGTAAAACCCTTTACCACTAAAGACCTTGTTGCACGCATTAAAACAGCGGAGCAGAAAAAGCTGTTATTTGCCGGGATAGATGCAGCAATCAGGCGTAGAGATTATCCGGCAGCAACCGCCTTGTGTGATTCCTTAATACAGGAACAACCCAAATACCAATCAGATGTCTTGAAAATAAAAGGTGAAATCTACATGGCAAGCGGTGAATACAAAAACGCTGAGGATGTGTATTCTTTAGTATTAAGTAAACACAAAATGCCATGGGCTGTGTTTAACATGGGGAAAGTGTATTATCATACAAAAAGGTTTCAAAAAGCTGCTGATACGTTCAGATTGCTTATTGATGAGAACCCTAAGTTTATACCTGCTTACGACTGGCTTGCCAGAGCGTTAGATGAGTTGGGAGAGAAAAGCAGCGCTCAGGAGGTTTTGCAAAAGGCTGTTAGCACATCGCCAAAGGCAATATTCAGGCAAAGGGCACTTGGTAATATCGCTTTTGCTAATATGGACTTCAATACGGCTGAGCAATCCTTTAAAAAAGCTATCAAACTGGGAAAAACCTCAATCTTCAAAAACTCCGCAGACTATACACAACTTGCTAAGGTATTTGTTAATAAACATGATACCAATAAAGCCCTTGACATGATAAAGGAAGTAAAGGCGGATTTTGCCGACAGTGACGAGGTTTTGCTTCAGGCAACGCTAACAGAGAGCCATATATACGCAGAGACTCAACAAAGTGAGAAGTCTATGGCATCTTTAAAAGAGGCGGAAGAGCTATACAAAAAACTCGGCGGGAAAGTGGCTCCCGAATTAGCCATTGAGATAGCTCAGTCTTTTATTAAAAATAACAAAAAAGACAAGGGTATGGAATTAATGAAGTATGTCGTAAGAAATAACTTCTCTGAAAATAATATATTAAACAAGGTACAGGAAACGTTTAAGGACTTAGGTATGGCAGATGAGGGAAGTGCTTTCGTTGCAGATACAAAGGCCGAGATTATTGGAATCAACAACAAGGGGGTTGATTTAATTGAAAGTGGTATGCTCATTGAAGCCATAGATTTATTTGAAAAAGCTGCCGATGGTTTGCCCTCAAATTTCACTATAAATTTAAATGCACTGAGGGCGATAACTGGTTACTTACAGAAGCATGGAAGAGATGACCGTTTCTTATATAAATGTGAAAAATACATTAATCGAATAAATGATATAGACCCGGATAACAATAAATTCCAGCAACTTGTTGATAAGTATAAAAAAGTCAAGGCTGACAAAAACCCCAATGTGGAAATGCTCAGGCTTGAAAGCGTTTAGTTGTTTGGTATTATTTGATTGCAGGCCCTATGATGCTCTCAACCCTCTGAATATCCGCCCCGTTGACCGGCTGTCCATTTACGATTAAAAAAGGTGTACTGTTGACACCAAGTTTTTCCGCTACGGACTTGTGAGTCTTTATGGTCTCCTCTACATTTTCGCTTTTACAGGTGGCTGGTCTGTCTTTGTCATATTTCCCTGCAAATGTTTCTTCAAAAGTTTTCCATTGATTCTTAGAACATAAAATCAGGCGAATTTTAGCCTCGGCAAATGGGTGCATTTCTTTAAGAGGTAGAAAAAATATGTATCTCGTTATGTCCTTCCTGCTATTTAGATATGAATTCATTTTTCTGCAAAAAGGGCAATCAGGATCATCAAACTCAATAACTACATTTTTCCCCATCCCAAATCTCAGAGCGCTCTCTATTGGAATTTCCTGTTTTTCAGCCGCCCTTACAACTTCGGTATAAACACATACTAAAAATAATAAAAAAATCCCTACAACCCCGGTTATTTTCTTCATAACATAGCCTCCACTGCCTTTTTTTTCTCTTATACCAAGTTGCAGTCAAAAGAGTAACGAGGCGGCAAGGAGAAAGTGACAAAGGCGTACTATGCTCGTACGTCAAGGAGCTTTCTACGAAGCCAACAAAGTTAATCGAATGAATGCAACTTGGTATTACAATAAATAAACTTGCACATACACGTCAACACACACATGCATTATAAAAGCATTTGCGTAGCCGCAGACCCTGCCCATATTTTTTCCCTTGACAAACTCATGATACAAATTATATGTTAGTGAATGCTTACTACAATTTTTGGTAAACTACTTCCGGCGGCAATGCTCCTTATTATAACTTTTGCCGCCGGCACCTACGCACATGAGTATTCCCTTGATGAGCTTTACGAAATAACACTAAAAAATTCCGAAAAAATAAAAATCCCCGAAGAGGAACTCAGTATTTCTAAAATAGGCAAAGATAAGGCCATGGCTGCTTTTCTGCCGGCTATTACAACCTATGGACAGTACTACAGATATAGCAGTGATAAGTATAATCGTTATAATGTCATGCTTCAGCCTGAGCAAACCCTCCTTGGTGGTGTTAAACTTGAGGAAAACTTCTCTCTGGGCGGTGCTCAGTTTGCAGGTCTCGATATTTCAAAGAGACGGATTGAAAAATCCGGCTTTGAACTCTACGCAACAAAAGAAACTGTCCTCTTTGATGTGGCAACACAGTACTTCGGTGTCCTTAAAGCCAAAAAGGCGGTTGCCGTTGCACGGAATAATACGGAAAGGCTTACAAGTTATAAAAACTCATCTGAAACTAAACTTAAAGCCGGTGAAATCACTAAGACCGCCCTTCTTCGAGCTCAGGCGGAACTATCCGGTGCAGCCTCTGAACTTCTTAAAGCACAAAATGACCTTAGCATTAAAACCTCCGCCCTTGCCAGAGCTTTAGGTATAAGCGGTGAACTTATCCTGAAAGACTACACAACTACACATGAGAGTGACATAGATGCAATTATTTCATCATGTAAAACAACCGAAATTACCTGTCTTATTGAAGCTGCAATCACAGAAAGAACAGAGATTAAAGCCGCCCTCTGCGCTTTAGATATGGCCAAAAAACAGATAGATTATGCTAAGAGCGCCTTTTCACCATACCTCACAGTTGAGGGGATATACCAAAAAAGAGACGACTCCCCGGACTCTTCCAACATCACCCCTGAGACAATCTACGGAGCCGTTAAATTGTCTTTCCCTATATTTGAGGGCGGCCTGAGAGTTGCGGAGGTTGCAGAGGCTGCTCACAAGAAAAACCAAACCGAACTTGCCCTCTATGATTTAAAAAAATCTCTTGAAAACGACGTCGAATCATCCTACTACACTTTCATCACTATGAAAAAAACCATAGGCTACCTTAAAAAACAAATGGACTATGCCAAAGAAAACTACATCTCCGTCACAAAACAATATAATGCAGGGCTTGCCACCAGCCTTGATGTTATTGATGCTAACAACTTCTTTTTGCTTTCCGAAAAACAGTACTCTGAGGCTTACTACGATCTCTCACTCTCCGCTCTTAAACTCAAACGATCCGTCGGCCTTTTTTTTAAATCTATTTCAACGAAAAGGGAAAACAATGGCTAAAACGATAGCAATTTTATTCATACTCCTGCTCTTAACAGCTACATCCGGTTGCAACAAAAAAGAAGCCGTAAACAAAGAGGAAAAAACAATAAATGTTCATGTTACAGCAGTTAAGGCGGTTTTTTTTAAACCATTTATCGAGGCAACCGGCACTCTTGAGCCTTTTGAACGGATTACAGTAAGCAGTGAGGTTGACGGACTTGTTAAACAGCTCTATGTAAGCGAGGGTGCCTCCGTCAAAAAAGACTCGCCACTTTTGCTTATTGATTCCAGAGATTACTCCCTTGAGCTCTCAAAAGCACAACAAGCTTATCAACAGGCTCAAGCCACACTGTCAAACACAAAAGTTGAGTTTGAAAGAAAGAAATCCCTCTTTGATGAGGAACTGGTCACAAAGCAACAATTTGACGACGTATCTACCAGAAAAGCAATTGCTGCGGCCGAGGCACAAAGGATGAGTGCAATGGTTGAGCTTGCCGGGAAGAAACTCTCTAAAACCAAACCGCTGAGCCCCATATCCGGCGCTATTGAGCTTAAAAAAGTCTCAGCCGGTGATTTCGTAAGATATGGCACACCGATGTTTAGCATTATTCAAACATCTAAACTTAAACTCTACTTTAATGTTGCTCAGAAATACGCATCTTTAATTAAACCCGGCGACGAGGTGGAATTCTCTGTTGACTCTCTCCAGTCAAAAAACTTCAAAGCAAAGGTAACTATGGTTTACCCCGGACTTGACGATAAAACCCGGATGCTTAAACTTGAGGCAATTGTTGACAACACCGGCGGTGCTCTCAAAGCCGGGTATTTTGTAAACGTTACGATATACGCTGGGGTTGCGGGTGACGTACTGACCGTACCCTCAACATCATTGATTCACGAGAGTGAAAAAACCAAACTGTTTGTAGTTGACACAAACACGGCAAAACAGCGATACGTAATTACCGGCCAAAGCTTTAATTCAGAAGGTAACGACCTGACCGTGGTCTATGACGGAGTAAAGGCCTCAGAGCAGGTTGTAACTGTCGGACAGCAGACGCTCTTTGACGGAGCCACGGTTAAGGTAACTGGAAAGTGAAACTTCCCGATATTTCCATAAACCGGCCTGTTTTTGCCACTATGATGATTCTTTCACTTGTACTTTTAGGTGTTGTCAGCTACCCGTCCATTGGAGTTGACCTCTTCCCTAAAGTTGATTTCCCTATCATTAGTGTAACCACAAGGCTTCCCGGCGCAAGCCCTGAAATTATGGATATTGATGTAACGGATAAAATTGAGGAAAGTGTAAACACCATAAACGGTGTTAAAGGAATCACCTCTATCAGCTCCGAGGGGGTTTCAACCATTATCGTGGAATTTGTGTTAGACAGAAACATAGAGCTTGCAGCACAGGATGTGAGAGAGAAAATCTCGGCAATTCGGGCAACACTCCCACGGGATATTTATGAACCGGTTATAGCAAAAGTAGATATGGATAGCATAGCGGTTTTGTGGTTAGCCCTGACCGGCAAAAAATCAGTTCGTGAGATTTCAACTTTTGCCGATGAGACATTAAAAGAGGCGCTTCAGAAGATAAAAGGAGTGGGTGCAATACAGACTACAGGACTGAGACCCAGGCAGGTACGAATATGGCTTGACCGTGAAAGACTCAGGGCATACGGCTTAACCGGCAGTGATATAGTAAGTGCCCTGAGGGCGGGAAACGTTGAGCTTCCCGGGGGGCGTATTGAAAGCACCGATAAGGAGTTTACCGTAAAAATCAAAGGGGAGTTTAAATCACCTGAGGAGTTTAACAGCCTCATTATTACCCATAAAGACGGTAAAACCGTTAGGCTCAGTGATGTCGGCAAGGCTCTGGATGATATGGCGGAGAACCGCTCTATTTGCAGATTTAACGGCGAGCCTGCCGTAGGGCTTGGCATTCAAAAGCAGTCTGGAACAAACACCGTGGATGTTGTTGACAGGGTTAAGAAGGAACTTAAACGGATAAGAAACACACTGCCGCCCGGCCTTACTCTTGGAATCAGTTTTGACCAGTCTGTGTTCATAAAACGCTCGATAAACGAGGTCATGCACCACTTAGTTTATGGCGGCGTGTTTGCATCCCTTGCCGTGTTGATTTTCCTTGGCAACTTCCGCATCACTCTGATTAGCTCCCTTGCCATACCCACATCCATAGTGTCAACCTTTGCAATGATGCACTTCTTAGACTTTACATTTAACAATATGAGTATGCTTGCACTTTCACTTTCAATAGGGATTCTGGTAGATGACGCCATCATTGTGGTAGAGAATATTCACCGGCATATGAAACTGGGAATGTCACCCAGGGAGGCGGCTTCATTTGCAACTAATGAAATCGGCCTCGCCGTTATGGCAACAACCCTTGCAATTGTAGCCATATTTCTGCCGGTTGCATTTATGAAAGGACTGGTAGGCAGATTTTTTATCCAGTTTGCCCTGACCGTGGTATTTGCCGTTTTAATGTCTATGTTTGTCTCATTTACACTTACTCCGATGCTTGCCTCAAGGTTTCTAAGAATTGAAAATGAACCGAAACATGACTCTGTTTTTCATCGTTTTTACCTTTGGTTTAACTTCCATTATCTGAAACTCGAAAACATCTACAGGAGTCTGCTTAAGTACTCACTTGAGCATCGGTTAAAGGTACTGGCATTTGGTTTTGCCATATTTGTGTTTAGCATATTTATGGTGAGATTTATCGGGAAGGAAATGCTTCCACCGGAAGATCAGGCACGTTTTGTTGTAAGGCTTCAATCACCGGTGGATTATTCGGTAAGCTCGGTTGACAACATGTTTAAAAAGGCTGAGGATATAGTCATGAAGTACCCTGGGGTTAAGACCGTGTTTTATGCTCACGGCACAGGCGGGATAAATAAAGCCACCATGTTTATAACATTAACAGACAAAAATCAGCGGAAACAGTCTCAGGAGGAGATAAAATCAGAGGTAAGAAAGCTGTTGAAATCCCAAATCCCGGGACTGACAGCAACAGTTGAAGATGTATCAATCTTAGGTGGCGGGCAGAGAAACACTCCTGTTCAATTTAACATTCTCGGCCCTGACTTATCCTTACTTGAGAGCTACTCAAAGGACATTACGGACAAGTTTTCAAAAATTCCCGGCATAGTGGATGTTGACACATCGATGGAGTCCGGCAAGCCTGAAGTACGGGTATATGTTGACAGAGATCGTGCGGCGGACCTTGGTATAGATATTGCGACGGTGGCTGAGGCGATAAATTTACTTATCGGCGGCGAGGTTGACGTATCAAAGTACAAAGATGAGGCACGGGGGCGGCGTTATGATGTGAGGGTACGGCTTAACCCTGAGGACAGAACCAAATCCGGCGACATCGGAGGGATTTACGTCCGTGCAAAAGACGGGCGGTTAGTGGAACTCTCCAGCGTGGTAAATATGGTTGATGCCGGAGGGCCCTCGGTAATTAACCGGGTTGACAGGCAGCGGGCGGTACTCATTTTTGCAAATCTTGAGAAAAAACCTCTTGGAGAGGCTATGGAAGACCTACGCAAAATAGCGGACGGTGTTTTACCTTCAAGTTATTCCGGAATTTTCAAAGGCATGGCTGATACGATGGGGGAATCGTTTTACTATCTGACATTTGCAATCTTTCTTGGCATCTTTATGGCATATATGATATTAGCGGCACAGTTTGAGAGTTTTGTTCACCCCGTAACCGTACTTCTTGCGATGCCGTTTTCGTTCATCGGAGCTTTCGGCGCTCTGTTAATCACCGCAATGACGCTTAATATATTTAGTTTCATCGGCCTTATTCTTCTAATGGGTCTTGTTAAGAAAAACTCAATATTATTAGTCAACTACACCAACACGCTGCGGGAGCAGGGGATGAGCCGCCGTGAGGCGCTCATTGAGGCAGGCCCGGTACGGCTGCGCCCGATACTGATGACAACACTCGCTATGATTTTCGGCATGACCCCCATAGCCCTTGCCCTTGGAGACGGCTCTGAACTCCGCTCCCCTATGGCTGTAGCCACTATCGGCGGCCTTATTACATCACTGTTCCTAACCCTCCTGGTTGTCCCCTCCGCTTATGACCTGTTTGATGATATCCAGTTGAAAATAATGACAATGATTAGAGAAATGAGAAAAAGATGAGGGGAGTAAAGAAAAAAAAGAGTTCAGAGAAGGCGCTGCTTGTTTACGGTCGGGGTACCTACCCTTCCCTAATAGCAAGTTGCATTCAATCGTCTAACTTCGTTGGTTTGGTATAAAAGCCTCTTCAAACAAGAAATATTTTCCTATGAGCAGGGTAAATGTTGCCGGAATAAATAAAAACACCTTTCAAAGAAGCTGTAATTACTGGTTTGGCCTGATAGTTGCATAGATAATATCAGATGGGTGCAGAGGAAATTATAAACCACTAACACAAGGAGTAAAAACATGACAGCAATAGGCGGAATAAATTTAGGGAATCTGGCGACAGGCCTGATAAAGAAACTCAGTAGTGAATCCACGGATGCCGATTTTTCTAAAGAATTATCAACGGCCGCCCAAAATGATGAAACAAAAATTAATAACTCATCAGCCGATATGGTTAACTCTCTGGATACAACCGGCTCAGGTACAATTTCAAAATCAGACTGGACGGCGGGCGGACTCTCAGGTGATACCTTTGATACATTAGATATAGACGGTGACGGCTCTGTATCGTCAAATGAGCTTACGTATGGTTATTATCAAAAGCGGATACATTCAGAATCAGAAGATATAATAAGCAAATTCAGTACAAGCGGCAGTTTAACTGCAACAGATGCTACCGCAATAGGTATGAGCTCCAGTACATTTAACAGCCTTGACACCAACAGTGACGGCAAACTAAGCGCCACGGAATTAGACGCCGCCAATCCGCAAAAAAATATGCTGACTAAATACAAAGCCTTAATTGACGGAATATCCACCTCATCATCTTCCACCAGCTCATCAACCAGCGTAACTGCTTAAAAACATTTATTTAATTACCAGGTTGCAGTCAAAAGTAAACACAGGCGGCAAGGAGAATGCGACCTCGTATAAAACTACCCCTTATCAAGCTTGTAAGTTATCGGTAAAACTATTTTTGCTGACACCACAGGTTTTGGAAAAGGGGCGGCCTGTTTTACAGCATTTATGGCGCTGTCATCCAAAAGCCCGTGACCGGAGCTCTCCTCCACTTTCAACTCATCCACTACCCCGCTTTCAGTAACAACAAACGAAATCGTAACCTTGCCGCATATTCCCATCTTTTTTGCCGAATGCGGATACGATACCTGCTTCATTACCATATCCCTGATGTATATAAAGTTTTCTTTAACATACTTTTGCTTTGCCTCCTCATGAGATACCTTTCCTCCTTTTGGTTGAGCATCTGTAGCTGCGCTTACTGTATCTCCGGCAGTGACGGCTCTATGATTATCTGAAACCGGCTCAGCCATGTTCTGTATATCTTTATGTGATGTCACATCTAACGGAGAGATTTTCTGTTCAACAGGCACTTTCTTTGTTATCTCTTTTGGCGGGACAATTTTCTTTTCAGTTTTAGGAACAGGCGGAGCCGCCTTTTGTACTTCCGGCTGAATACTTTCTTTAGATTTTTCAATAACCGGTTTAGAAATAACACTAAAGTTAACGACAAGTTTAGTGTTATTTTTCAAATTAGATGTTGCAACTTTTGCAAAAATTAAAAATACTGCAAAATGAATAAACAGGGAGGCAGTTATGCCTATCCTAAGGTATTTCATGTTCATACCTCCAAATTACCCTTTTGCACATCAATATGCTGTCTTTTTAATACTTTTTTAGCTATTAAAATAACACCTAAAGAGGCAATCGCCCCTACGCATCCAAAACAGGCGTCACAGCGGTTTTGGCTGCAAAGGGAAAGTGCCCCTGAGCCGGCAACAGCCGATATTCCTCCCAAAACCGAGCACACAGTTGTGCTAATTACTTTTTCCATACCTGATTGCTCCCTCCGCACATACATATGCACACTTCATACAGGTTAAACAAGACAACCTGTCGGTTTCAGATTTCCCCTGTTCATTAATTTTTCTTGCCCACACTATGCAGACGTTTACACAGTTGCCGCAACCATTACAAAGAGCCGTATCTGTTATAATTTTCTTTGTAAATCCGAGCCTTGAGCCAAGAAAATTAAAGATACCGTCCAGCGCCCCAACCGGACACAGTAAATTGCAATAAGCCCTACCGCCCTTTGCAAAAACTCCTGTAATCAACACGGTTAAAATCCCTGCAATTCCTATAGAACTGCTCAGGTACGCAACATAGGCTCCCTCAAACACCGCCCCGGTTAAAAACGGTATTACCCTGAAATTACATAGCTTACAAGCGATAGAGCCGATACCAAAAGTAGAGGCAAATACAAATATCGCAAAATAACCATATCTGAAGGCCGGTGCATTCATCCATGAAAAGTTGATTTTTAACTTTCCCGGTATAAATCTTCCTACAAACTCTGTAAGCCCTCCAACAGGGCAAATGTGCCCGCACCACATCCGGCCGAATAAAAACGTTACTACTATAATCGTTGCCACAAGCGAGGCTCCAAACCACATTGCCTTGACGTTTTCCCATATTTTTACTAAAATATTCCCATCTTTCGGCATTATCATAAAAAGCTTTGGACACACTGCTCCGCACATGTTGGGCTCCATTGCCATCTGAGGGATAATGCCTATGGGTGGTAAAAACAGCAAAGCACTTATGATGATTATGAAGTACCTCCGGTTTACAGTTAAGCAACTAATGTTTGTGCTTTTCATGGCCGTCTCCTTTAACTATGGGAAACCTCTTTATTACAGTTGTGTCGGAAAGCCTCATAAATGTAATCTCGTAAGGCTCCTCGTTAGTATTTAAAACTACATAGGCCGGAATTCTTATGCCGGGTTTTAGCCCATAAATATACTTATCAACAAATGATACCCAGCGCTTAGGCAATAGTGTCACAGGAGGCGGCAGGGGGCTGTAGAACCTGCCCCCCTTTACATCAACTATTACATTTTCCGCCTTCTGCATGTTTTTAATACTCAGATTCAAAACTATTCTACCCGACAGATTTTTTACATATAAAGGCGTGGTCTTAGCATCATCATTTAAAATCAGAGTCCGGTGATAGTAATCCGTGGAGCTGTATTTGGCAACGGCCACCCCTGCAACTACCCCTAATACAAGAAATGCTAAACCGTATAAAGCTGCCCTGCCTTTCATTTCCCTCTCCCAAAGCTGTAAGTCAAACCGCCAAAGAATGTCCTCGGCTCACCCGGAGCATAGTAGGGCTCATCACTTCCGCTCTTAGTTGCCCGTTCGCTGTAGAGTTTATCGAAAATGTTTAAAACCCTTGCATACAGTGTCCAGTCTTTATTGATTTTATAGCTTGCCCTAAGGTTGAAGAGATCATGCCCGGAGTACTTTTCAGTGTTGGCATCATCCATCCAGTAATCGCCAAGCTTTACCCATTCAAATTCAAACGCTCCGCCATTTAAAACACATGGACTGTACGACACCCTCGTGTTTACTATCGTCCTTGGTGCAAGAGACATTTCCTTTCCGGAATAATCTACAGATTTCGACACAACATAGTCAACATACATATGCTCGGCGTAAGAAAACGATGTATTAAGTTCAAGCTCTCTAAGTGGTTTTACACCAAATCCAATCTCCACACCCTTATGAGAGGTCTTACCGGCATTACGCCTTTCGGTTAAGTTGGTAGTAGTTGAATAGTTAACAATATCATCCCGCTTTTCCATGTAGTAAAGACTTGTGTTGTATGTAAATATATCTCCTGCGTGTCCCCTTAAACCGGCTTCAAAACTATCCGCTTTTATTGGTTTAAGATTAACGGCTGTAGTGGCGGTTCCTGATGAGCCCTTGAATAAATCGGTGGCGGATGGTGCGCGGAAGGTGTGGTTATAAGAAATAAATGTGCTTAAACCCTCAAGCAAATCATACGTCAGACCTATTTTAGGGCTTAGATGTGAAAAACTTCTGTCTGTGTCATCAGGGCGGTTAGAGTTAGCCTTAAGATTGGTGGTGTAGCTGTATGACAGAATGTCATAGCGTGCTCCGGCAGTGATTTTAAGTTTGTCAACCGGTGTGGTTTCAGTTTGAACATACGGGGATATTCCTTTAAATATGGTATCAAAATCGTAATTGTTATTTGTATCGGTAACATATTTGTATGAAGTGTATTTATCTCCTGTTTTAAATGCCTCAATTCGTCTTTCGTAATACGACCCAGGGCTGTAGTCCAAATCAACCCCTGCAATTAATCTGGTTTTAATAACTGGGAAATCCTCTCTGTACTTTGACATAAGCCCCAGTGAGAAAAACTCGGTAGTTGAGTTATAGCCGTAGTACTTTGTGCCGGCTTTAAAAATACCCCAGCCGGGCAGCAAGTCCATTCTGTTATATCTGACAAAATGGATAAAACTCAGCACTGCGTCTTTGTTTAATTCCTTCTCAAGCTCAGTAGAGTATCTGAAAGCCTTTACTTTTCTGAAGTCAAATGTCTGGTAATTATAGTAGGGTCTGTTTTCGTAGTCAGCTTTCGTTAGGCCGTTTGAGCCGCCGGTCTTCTGATCTATATTGTGATACGAGACAACTGTTTTTAACGATACATCGGCCCCTATGGTTTTATCAAACCTGATGGAGGCGCTTTCACGGTCGTACTCCGTCCTTTCCCTGAAACCGTCCTTATGGGTTAGATTCAAATCAAGTCTCAGGCCGTTTGTGCCAAAGGTGTTTGAAACGCTGCCCAGAAACCGGACCCAGCCGAAACTGCCTGCCTCAGGGTTTAGTTCAACCTCCGGAGTAAGGGACGGCTTTTTGGTTATAACGTTGACACTGCCTCCAATGGCATCACTGCCGTAGAGGGCTGAAGCCGGCCCCTTTATGACCTCAATACGCTCCGCCTGCGGGATGTTGGTTTCATATAGAGCATTATGGTTAAAAAAACCTGTCGGCCTTATTGGTATTCCATCCTCTAAGTACAGATAAACCGGATTAGTGGTAAGTGGTTGCCTGATGGATGTAATATGTCCCTCACCTGCCGTAACGTCAACCCATACGCCTGGAACTCTGTTCATTATTTCCTGCGGATGAGACGGTTTAACATTTTTTATTTCTCCTTCTTTGACTACATTTATGGTTTGAGGAACATCTTTAAGCAACTCCGCCTCACGTGTTGCCGATACGACTATCTCCTCAAGCCTGGTTGTGTTGTCTGTGGTATTACCGTAACCCGGGAAAATAAAAAATAACATAATAAGAATAAATGAAATGACTCTTCTCATTAAAACAATCCTCCGATAAAATTTTTGCAAAAAACCCTGAAAGCAGTTAACAGACTTTTGTGTTAACTATTGATTTTAAAAACAGCAGCTTTTATGCAGACTCAGGAGGATGACTTATGTCGGTTAAAAGAACGGGTTTATGGGAGGTAAAACGTTGAAAACTTTTTGGTTCAGATATTTCAAATAACAAGATTTCTGAATTCTGCTCAATAATAACCGGCACATCAGACACCGGCACTCCAGCTGTTGAGGAGTTACAAACATCAAGGGTTAAAATAACAGGGTGCCCCTTTGTGGAGTGTGAAACAGAGACCACACCAGGCATAATTATCAAAGTTAAAGTAAATGCTGCAAGTAAAATCACCCCCGTTAATTTCATAAATGAAGTGTAATCATATTAATAAATAAATGTCAAGTGGACGAATTTTTGTGCAATCTCATTTCTAAATGAGACCGCCTGCGTTTACTTTCGAATTAGAATTGGAATTACTCAAAATGTTTCATAAAATCAATCCATACAGGCAGGGCGGCCTTGCTTCCGGCCTCTCCATCACCGATGCTCTTGTGGTCATCCCTGCCTACCCAGACCCCTACTGCATATTTATGGTCAAAACCGACAAACCACGCATCCACATAATCATCCGTAGTGCCGGTCTTACCATAGACAGCCCTGTTAAGTGACTTAGCCGCTTGGGCTGTACCCTCTGTAACAACAGCCCCCAACACTTCCTGCATCTTCTCTACCGTAGAGTTATCCAATACAGGTTTTGAGGAAGGTACTACATCCTCAATTGCCAGGCCGTAGCGGTTTAATATCTGCTTGTACGATACCGGCTCATGTACACTACCATCGGAAAAGGTACAGTAGGCATAAACAATATCCAGCAGAGTGACCTCAGAGACCCCGATTGCCGAGGGAAGACGCGGATGGATTGTGCTTTTTATGCCTGCAAGATGAGCCGATTCCACCACCCGTTCCATGCCCACCCTGTTTGCCAGTGAAACCGTGGCAACATTTAGTGAGCGTGAAAGGGCGGTTTTTAAAGTCACGGTGCCGTAGTGCTTTTTTGTGTAATTATGCGGTGTCCACGGCTCACCTCGTTTTTGAAAATACGTTACCTCTCTGTCATCAACCATATCCGTGGGTTTATAACCATATCTGAAAGCGGCAAGGTAAACAAATGGTTTAAATGATGATCCAGGCTGTCTCATTGCCTGAGTAGCACGGTTAAACTGGGTTTCCCAAAAGTCCGTACCTCCCGCCATAGCTTTTATTTCACCGCTTTTTATCTCTACCGCCAACAGGGCTACCTGTACTCCTGTAACGTCACGTTTTGCAAACATCTCTATTGCATTTTCAACTGCCTTTTCAGCAATCTTTTGCATATTCATATCAATTGTCGTATGGATTTTAAGCCCTGAGGTATAGAGGGTGTCACCGTATTTTTGCTCAAGAATTCCCTTTACATATTCCACAAAATAAGGGGCCTTATAGCGATTCTTTTCAACATGTTTGGGTATCGCTTCAGCTAAAGCCTCTTTATATTTGTTTTCAGAGATGAAACCGTTTTCGTACATTAACTTAATAACAATGTTTCGTCTTGATGCGGACTTTTCAGGATCTCTGAAAGGAGAGTACGTGGAGGGGGCTTTAGGAATAGCGGCAAGGAGAGCCGCCTCGCCAATTGTCAATTCTTCCGTTTTTTTACCGAAATAGGTAAAAGACGCCGCCTCTATACCATACGTTCTGGTACCAAAATATGCCTGATTCAGATACAATGACAGGATTTCATCTTTTGTGTAACGCCGTTCAATTTGAAACGCTATAGCGACCTCTTTAACTTTTCTCGAAATGCTTTTTTCGGGCTTCAGAAAGAGCATCTTGGCAAGCTGCTGTGTTATAGTGCTTCCACCCTGAACAATGGTGCCGGCTTTTATATTCTCTATAAATGCCTTTATAACACGTGCAAAATCCACACCGAAGTGTTTATAGAAACGAACGTCCTCAACAGCGATAAAAGCCTTTTTAACGTGCTCGGGAATCTTATAAGAGGGCACAAAGCGCCTTCTTTCAATAAAGACCTCGGCCAGGAACTCACCGTCTGAGGAAAATATCTGAGAGGACTCAAGCGGGGAGTACTGCTCAAGAAGTGCAACCTTAGGCAAATCGGAAAGACTCCAAAGCATGAAACCCCCGGTGCCACCAATTGTCAGGGAAACCACAAGTGCAATAATTAAGAGAACCTTTTTAACAAAAGACAGATAGGGGTTTTTAGTATCACCGGCAAACAGATTGTACAGTAGGCTTAAAAAGGTGGTAAACTTGAGGTACAACTTATTTTTCAGAAAGTAAACTTCCTTTGTTTTAGCTAAAATCATTTCCGGATCCAGCGGGTCTGTCATACACATATCAGGGCGAATTCCCATCTCAGTAAAAATGTGCTCCGTATATGGCTCACAAAGGACTATGATTGTGGCCTTTGGGAGTTTACTTCTTAGAGTGCCGACTATAGTGTAGTTTTTAGAGAAGTGGTATTTTGAATCGAATATAATAATAGAGGGGGCGTGTTTTGAAACAGCTCTTTCAAGGTCAAAGACGGTTTTGATGTGTTGAGCCTTGAGAGCGCCGCTCTGAAGTATTTTAAGTAAAAGGTTGCCCCTTGTTTTATCTATGGAAAAGACGACAACGGCAACAGCCATTGCCGTCTCAGGAGTCTTCTGAAAGGGCCATATACAAAGCGCCTTTAGCAGTGGAATTAAGAGGGTCCTCGGCAATCCTGACAGAAGAAATCTGAACAGGCAGACTGACGCCTTTGAGAGCTCTCTCAAAACGTTCCTTTAATCCGTGGGCCGAAGCGCCACCACCACTTATGACTAAAGGCACAGGTTTGGAAAACCTTGGTACTTTATCAGATGATGCCAGCACTTGCTCCAGGCTTTGCACAAGGGTTGAGAGCAGGTCGTCGTAGAATATCTGAAGCGCTGTCTCCACCTTGTTTCTTGGCTCACGCGTGAGGCTCAGGTCTTTTTCCTTTATGAGTTTTATCTTAGTCTGTGACTCTCCAAGAGTTCTTCCAACCATTGAGTCAATGTAATCACCGCCTTTTTGAATACTGAAAGACAGAATCGGCACCGCCATATATGCAAGACAGACATTACACATGCCTCCGCCCATGCTTATCCCGATGCCGGTGTAGTTATCGTTTGACATTTCTGAAGTTATCACGGCCATACCTTCGTTTACAGAGATGGGAAGATAGCCCATGCCTTCAAGTGTGCGTTTCATGACGGTTTCGTGGTAAAGCACGGATATACGGGTATCTACGGGCTCACCTGGAACACTGAAGGCGATAATCTCCCCTGGTTTCTTAGGTGGGGGCAGCATGGTTTTCATGATTGCTGCAATGACATTTACTCCCTCATCTTCTTTAGGGCTTAAGAGGCCGCCCTCAATAGGGCGCCGTGTGCATGAATTAAAAGTAGCGGCAAATGTATCTGATGAATTGCCGATTATATAGAACTGCCCGTTTCTGGCAAAGTACATTATTTCATTTTTTGCAAACACCTTACCGGTAAACTTAGACCGTGGCACGGCAAAAAAGGCATTAAGCTGTTTGACTGTCTGCACGGCTCCGCTTTTCATACGGGCAAGTACAATGTTGGATGTCCCGATATCTAATCCGGCAGGGCCAACCATCTGGGAGGTGTCCATTTGCCGTTCCCTCTCCGGGGCATTCCTGTGAGCTGTATCCTGTAACTTCACACTATCACTTATTTCAGCCATCTCTTCCGTCCTCTCTAAATGAGTTGATTAAAAAAAACAACCATGGCTACAGTTGGTAAACCATATGCAAAAACGTCTCTTTGATGATTTCCTGTTATCACCACGGTTTTTATTATACCAAAAATACAAAATATTTTAGTTTATTCCTGAAATTCGATATAGAAAATCCGGTAGCCCGCTAAAAATGGTATTTGAGCAGAAAATTTCAGATTACAGCCCAACTTACTTTTCAGCAAGTTTTTTAAGCTCGGCAATTACACTCAGAGCGGATTCGGGGGTTAGTTTCTTTATATCAAGATTAAGGAGGGATAGTACAGCAGGGTGGATTTGACAAGAGAAGAGGTCCAGTTGAACCGCCGTTTTTTTCTTTTTCTTAATTAAGTAAACCTGAGCTTCCACCTCCTCCACTTCCTTTTTTTCAAGCTCTGCCAGAATGTCCTTAGCTCGGGATATAATCTCATTAGGCAAACCGGCAAGCCGGGCCACCTGTATGCCATAGCTTTTATCTGCGGCGCCCTTAACGATTTTTCTGAGAAAAATTATCTCGTCTCCCCACTCCTTTACCGACACGTTGTAGTTTCTCACCCCCTGTGAGGTAACTGCCATGTCAGTCAGCTCGTTGTAATGCGTGGCAAAGAGAGTACGCGCTCCTATTGAGCTTATTATGTGTTCGGCTACAGCCCAGGCTATGCTTATGCCGTCAAAGGTGCTGGTTCCCCGGCCTACCTCATCAAGAAGTATTAAACTCTTTTGTGTTGCGTTGTTTACTATGTTGGCGGTCTCTATCATCTCCACCATAAATGTACTCTGTCCTCTGGCAAGAAAATCTGATGCGCCGATTCTTGTAAAAACCCTGTCCGCCACCCCTATCTTTGCTAAACTTGCCGGCACATAAGAGCCCATCTGAGCCATCAACATTATAAGTGCGATTTGCCTCATATAGGTTGATTTCCCGGCCATGTTGGGCCCGGTGATTATAAGCATCCGGTTATCCTCAGTGTCCAAAACACAGTCATTAGGTATAAACTTGTCAACTGTAGCGGTTTTTTCAACTACCGGATGACGGCCATCTTTTATGTTTATATCGCCACCGCTATGTACCTCCGGTTTTACATACTTTCTGACCCTTGCCACCTCGGCAAGTGATTGCAGATAATCTATTACGGCTATAGCATTTGCAGCACTTCTGAGAGCTCCCGCATAGAGTTCCACCTTCTCTAAGACCGCCTTAAAATAATTATACTCGAGGGCTTTTAACTTCTCCTCTGCGCCGGTTATCTTATTTTCATAACTTTTAAGATCTGTTGTAATATATCTCTCGGCATTTACAAGGGTCTGCTTACGAATGAAGTGAGCCGGCACGAGATGAAGCTGACTTTTAGTCACCTCTATGTAGTAGCCAAAGATTTTATTATAGCTGATTTTTAAATTATTAATTCCTGATGCCGCTCGTTCTTTAGCCTCAAGTTCAGTAAGAAAAGTCTTACCTTTTGTAGCAATTTCCCTTAATTCATCTATCTCCCCGGAGCAGCCGTCTTTGATTATCCAGCCTTCTCTTATCGTCCCTGGAGGTGAGTCTGTTATTGAGTTTTCAATAACCTCAATTAATGATGAAAAATCTGCAATATCATCGACAAGCTGCTGAAAATAACCGCAGCCTTGTTTGCTCAGTAATTCTTTTATCTCCGGCATAACCTCAACTGAGCTTTTGACGGCAAGCATATCGCGGGCATTGGCGCTGCCTTTTATCAGCTTAATTGTGATTCGTTCAATATCCTGAACAGATTTAAGTTTGGCTCTCAGACTTTCTCTGAGAGTAAAATCCGTTACCAGTGTGCTGACAGCATCGAGCCTTCTGTTTATTTCAGGGGTATTAATAAGGGGCCTCAGTAAGGCGTCTCTGAGAAATCTTGTACCCATCGGGGTAAGGGTGCTGTCAAGAATGGACAGAAGCGTGTCCTTTTGCGTGGAGTCTTTAAGATTATTGGTAAGTTCGAGATTTCTTATTGTCACGGCATCTATAAACATAAAGGATGATGTATTGAGGGTTTTTATTTTAGTGAAGTGGACATTTGTCTTCTGGGTATCCAGAAGATATGAAATAAGGCCGCCGGCTGCCGAAATAGCCGAAATTATCCCCTCACAACCATATCCCTCAAGGGTTGAGACCTTAAAGTGCTCAAGAAGCAGCTTGTACGCTTCCATATAGTCAAAGGGCAAATCACTGTAGTATGAGACGAAGAAATCTTTTAAAATGCTGCTGTAGTGGATATCATCCCTGAGAGACTCAGGACAGATGATTTCCTTTGCTCCGAAACGGAGAATTTCATCAACAAGTTGTTCTTTTGTCTCATAAACAAAGAACTCTCCTGTGGAGATATCCGATACGGCTATGCCGTGGCGGTCATCCAACGGATAAAAAGAGCAAATATAGGTATTCTCTCCCGGATTTTCAGGCTCATAAGTTCCTGGGGTAACAAGGCGTACTATCTCACGTTTAAATATCCCCTTTGTCTGCCCTGAATCCTCCACCTGTTCACACACAGCCACCTTATGGCCTGCCTCGATTAGTTTTTTAAGATACGCATCTGCAGCAAAATAGGGGATTCCACACATCGGCAGGGAATCCTTTTTGCCCTTGTTTCTGGCCGTCAGGGCTATTTGGAGAACCTTAGACGCTACAATGGCGTCTTCCCCGAACATTTCGTAGAAGTCCCCAAAACGAAAAAACAGTATTGCATCTTCATAGGTCTTTTTTAACTCGAAATACTGTTTCATCACAGGAGTGAGTTCCTGAAATTCCATTACTTATATTTAAGAATATTTTTGGTTAAAAAAGAAAGTATTAAAGCAAAATATCGGTTATTCCAAATTCTAATAAGTTAAACAGGCTGCGTTTAACACTCCGGTTGCAACAGAAATCACACCAAGAAATATCCCCTTTGAAAGCTGGTTAGATGATATATCCTTGACAATTGAAGGAAATATCAACCTTACAGCTATAAAAGAAATTATCTGGACGATGAGAGCCACAGCCGCCCACACACACATATCAACCAGACTTACACTGTGCTTTATAGCACTTGCCAGGGGTAAAACAAAACCTGTAAGTGCCCCGCTAAAGCTCCACGCTGCTGCTGTGTTACCCTCATTTATTAGTTTAAACTCGTTGTACGGTGTTATGCGCATATAAATTACACAGAATAAAACCAAAAAAACAATTGAAGATGCAAAATAACTTATAAATGCCATAAGTCCCGGAATAACCATAATTGCTGTCTCCTTTTATTAGTCATAATATTTTATCAATCCTCACAGTGCGATATAATGAGGAACAAACCTGCTCGTATTTTTGGTGACGGGACAGTCGTCCTCTCTGATTCCAATTCCTGCCGAAAGCCCGTTTACCACCCACGAACCTACTACTGCATGGCTTTCGGAAAATACCCGAAGCGGCCTGAGCTCCTGATATACAAATCCCTCCACACCATACGTGCCGTCTGTGTTTTCAACTACCCTGCCACCTTTGAACACGCTGACGTTTGAGCCTTCACGGGAAAAAAACGGCTTTTTCACGTAATTGCCCCCTAAGGCACCGGGCTCAAAGTACGTGGGTATGAGGTTGGGATGGTTTGGATACATTTCCCACAACAAAGCAAGCACCGCCTTATTGGAAAGAATCATCTTCCACGGAGGCTCATAGAACTTTAGCGTACCATTTAACACATGAGAGCCGAATTCATCGGCTAAAAGCCATTCCCACGGATAGAGCTTAAACATATACTCTATAACTTGGCCTTCTGTATCATAAAACTTGCCGGTCTCCGCTGAGTGTCCAATATCCTCTATGAAAATGTGCCGCCCGTCAAGGCCGGTTTGTATTGCCACATCACGCAGGTACTCAACCGTTACCATGTCCTCATCATAGTCCCTAACACAACTAAAATACATCGGCACTCTGAAATTCATCTCTGTTGAGACAGCCTTAAAAACATCCAGCAGCTTTTCATGAATCGAGTTAAACTGGTCATGCCGGGGAAATATCTCCTGCACCCATACCCACTGCACAACGCTTGATTCAAACAGAGAAGTCGGTGTATCTGCATTATATTCAAGCAGACAGGGATTGCCCCTGAGGTCAAAAGAAAAATCAAACCTCCCGTATATAGAGCGTTCCTTCCGCCTAAACGATTTTATAATGTAATCTTCATAATTCTCAGGTATATGCAGCCTTGAAAATAAATTTCCGTCTATGATGCGCTCAACTGCATCCATACACATTTCGTGTAATTCCATTGTCACTCGTTCAAGTTCATTTATTTCTTCCTCTGTAAAGACGTAACAGACGCCCTCATTCCAGTAAATGCCCCCGGTTGAGTGAAACGTAAATCCCAGCTCTTCCATCTCATGCTGCCAGTTATCCCGTTTCTTAACTACACGCCTGTTCATGACACAGATGAGTGATGCAGCGAGGAGGCACCAAATCCACCGCGCACGATATGTGTGGTTTCATGTGTGGAAATAGAGTGAGAACGACGGCTGCCGAGAGTTTCAGAGTGATGTACCATAGAGCTGCTCATTGGTTGAGGTTTCTCTGACCCAGGTGGTATGTAGTAAGAGTTCCCTCCGTAAAAAAAATAGTGCGGGCCTTGGTAGCCGCCTCCTGTCATTCTCCGCTGACAATTATCAGCTCTGTCCCAGTCTCTGATGCAATCTTCCCTGGTTTTGTAAACTTCTCTCGATGTGGTTCTGGAACCTCTGTCCTCACTACAGGCAACAAGTGTGGTTGAGGCCAAGAGCACCAATGAAATCAGCTTGGACCTCTTCATTGGTTTCCTGCTTTGTGTTTTTTGAAAACAAGGCGGAAACCAATATCTATAAATCTGAACCCTGGGTTACCATAGTACCGGTTAGTACATCGAACACTCTTAACCTGGTCATACCAACTGCCTCCGCGCATAACGCGGCTGCGGCCCGGGCCGTGGTGTATTGGATTATTACGCTCATGTTTACTGTATGCATCCCTGGCATAGACATCTAACACCCACTCCCAGACATTACCGCTCATATCATAAATTCCCAGACTGTTGGGTTGTTTTATACCTGCAGGGTGTGGTTTTTTGCCGGAGACGGTATCGTACCATGCGAAATTGTCAGGGAAATTACCGCCTGAGTATCTCTCATGAGCGCCACCGCCTCTGCATGCATATTCCCACTCCGCCTCAGTAGGTAAACGATACAGGGCACCGCTTCTTGCACACAGTTCCCTTATAAAATCCTGAGCATCCTCCCAGCTTACCTGTTCAACCGGATTGGTATCATTATCCTGAAAACGTGATGGATTACCACCGGTTATCGTTACCCACTGCTGCTGAGTTACCGGGTATTTCCCTATATAGAAGTCATCTACGCAAACCTCATGTACAGGCTTTTCATCAGGAAATCCATCACCAAAAATATCTCCCATCCTAAAACATCCGCCCTTGACAAAGACAAATTCCATGCCGGTTACCGCATCAGTGTATAGAGGGACGCTCAGGCGTTCATCCACTTCCCCCGTATCTCTGTGTTTCCCCTTAGGTTCTTTAAGTCCGCCACTGAGCATCCCCTGCAGTCTGTTCCAGTTGTTAACTGCTATTTCAAGTTTTTTATTATATTTTTCAACAACGTCAGCGGCAACAGTAGCCAATGTTTTATTTAAATTTAAGTCAGACTCAGTATCCCAACTGCACCTTGGGCATAACAGCTGAGAAGGGTCTTCAATCTCTAGTTTACAACACGGACATTTTGGGCTCATTCGTGTTCACCTCTTTTATGTTAAGCGCTGCAACATATATAAAGATACAAGAATCAACCGGTATTTGTCAAAAAAACTGGAGAGAGTTTAAGGAGTAAATATTTTCATGAGGGTTTTACCCAGAAGGGGCTCGTAGATTTCTATAGCCTTATGAGGGCATATTTCCTGGCAACAGTAGCACCTGATACATTTCTCATAATCAAAAATTAACTTCTTGCCGTCATTTACAATAGCCTGCGCCGGACAGATTTTAACGCAGCCGTTACAGAGCTCACATGCGCCGTCAACATTTCTTGGCCTTGTGGTAAGGTGTTTTCGCATAAACCTTCTGGCAAGCGGAGGACCAAAGAGCAAACTGGTCTCTGTTGGAAACAAAAACCCTTCCACTCTTTTCATCTCACCCTCAACAGTGTATTCTTTGATAAGGTCCAGGTTGTGTGCCGCCTTGTTTGTAAAAAGCCACAACGGGTTAACATTAAGCAGCTCACAAATTACCATATCCAGCGCAACGGCATCATCAGAGCCTGCCAGCAGTCCTAAAGTGCGTGGAATCCCGGAGGGCCCCGGGCCGTCTCCCTCCATGGCAAGGATACCGTCCATTATGTTGATTTGAGGTTTCAACAACGTGTAAATAGTTACAAGGAGCTCAGCAAATTTCTCACGGTTCTCTCCTACTTTCATATGCCACTGTGGCTTTTTCAATCCAACTATTGAGCCGAAGAGGTTCTTCACTGCAAGAGTTAAACGCATCTGGGAGTGGGTTTTTAGTTTTGCTGCATTTATGATTATCTCAGCGTTTAGTGCATCCTCCGCTATCTCTATGTTTTTAAAAGAAGAAGTGTTGCTTGTCGTTACGGATTTTGTAAACTCCTTAAATGTGACGTCAAGGCCGGTAAGAGCCTGTTTATAGCCACCGGTTTTCAGGATGTATTCAAAGCTGTTAGTGGGTGAGCCCTGACTGTCTGATATCTGAACACTTGCCCCCAGATTAAGGGCATACTCAACAATGGCTTTAACCACAAGCGGATGTGTTGTTATTGCCTTGTCAGGCGTAGAGGCTAAAAGAAGATTCGGTTTCAGTAAAATGCGGGTTCCACGCTTTATCAGCCCCGTGTTTAACTCATCTAAAATTGAGTTAACGTTTTGCTTTAACTCATCATAATCGTAACCGGACTTCTTTATTATTACCCTTACCACGGTATATTTTATAACAACCTGAGGTGGAATGTCTATATAAATATTTTGCCCGAAATCCGGTATAGAAAACCCGGTAGCCCACTATAAACGGTATTTGAGCAGAAATTTCAAATTATAGCTTTTTTCAAAAAGTGCTCCTGTTTAAATAGTTCCGGAATTCATGTTCAAAATTGTCACTAAACAGACCGCTGCCCAGCTTTTCCTCAATCTCCCTGATTTTATAGTACCTTACGGCTTCTATTTCATCTTTGTTAAAGTCAAACTCTCCGTCATATATAAATGAATAGGAATAAACGAGTTCCGACTCATAGGAGTTTAAATGGATGTATTTATAGAGAAACTCCGGTGGAGTTTTACAGGCGCTGATTCCAAGCTCCTCCACCATCTCCCTTTTCATGGCGTCCTCTATGCTCTCACCAAAATCAACATGGCCACCCACAGACGTATCCCATTTGCCCGGAGCTACGTCCTTTGTCAGAGCCCTTTGCTGAAGCAGCAGTGCGCCGGCACTGTTAAAAACAAACACGTGCACCACCCGGTGTAAAAGCGTATTATTGCCGTGGACGTCTTTTCTGAGGGCTTTGCCGATAATTTCCCCCTCAGGGGTTACTATTTCAAGAAGATCGTCTCCAACGTCATCCATATCAGCAGGTTATCCAAGTTTCTTTTTCAGTATTTCGTTAACAAGTTTGGGGTTAGCCTTTCCCTTAGTCTGCTTCATTACCTCACCTACAAAAAATCCGGTAAGTTTAACATCTCCGGCCTTAAATCTTTCCACCTCGGCACTAAACTTACTTAAAATCCCGTCAATAATGCCGTCAAGCTCACCCTCGTTGCTCATCTGAAGCAGTCCCTTTGATTTCACAATATCCTCAGCCTGCCCCCCTGTGTTAAACATATCCTCAAAGACGGTTTTTCCGATTTTAACATTTATTGCACCGCTGTCAACCAGTTTAAGCAGGTTAAGAAGGCGCTCAGGTGTTACCTTACAGTCTTCAATCCGTGTGGAGGTTTCATTAAGCAGCCTCATCAGCTCCCCCATCATCCAGTTACTGACAGCTTTTGGATTGCCACCCTTATTAACAGCCTCTTCAAGCCACAGAGCGGTTGCCTTTTCCGAGGACAACAGCTCTGCATCATAGAGCGGCAGGCCATAGTTGTTTACGTATTTTGCAACCTTTTCATCAGGAAGCTCCACAATAGCGGCTTCTATATCTTTAAGTATGGACTCTGAAATTACAATCGGTACAAGGTCGGGCTCGGGGAAATACCTGTAGTCGTGTGCCTCTTCTTTTGAACGCATAGACTCGGTTGTGCCCGTTGAGGTGTTGTAAAGGCGGGTTTCCTGAATAATCCTTCCACCCCCTTTCAGTACCTCCTCCTGTCGCCATATTTCATACTCTATGGCTTTTTCGACAAACCGGAAGGAATTCAAATTCTTTATTTCCGCTTTAACACCGAGTGCGGTGTCACCAACCGGCCTCAGAGATACGTTAGCGTCACATCGGAGCGAACCCTCCTCCATGTTGCCGTCACAGACGTCCAGGTAGCGTAAAATGGTACGGAGTTTTTTCATAAAAGCCGAGGCCTCTTTAGCGCTCCTTATCTGAGGCTCTGTAACTATCTCCATAAGCGGCACCCCGGCCCTGTTTAAATCTACGCAGCTGAAATCCTTCATTCCCTCATGAAGGTTTTTACCTGCATCTTCTTCCATGTGGATTCTTGTTAACTCTATTGTTTTTTGCTCGCTTTCCATATTAAGCACAACACTTCCGCCCTCACAAATTGGCAGTTCATATTGGCTTACCTGATAACCCTTTGGCAAATCAGGATAAAAGTAGTTTTTTCTGGCAAAACGGCTGTATGATGAAATTTTACAACCAAGGGAAAGCCCCGTTCTTACGGTAAACTCTACAGCTTTCTTATTTATAACAGGCAGCACGCCGGGCATACCGATACAGACCGGACAGGTCTGAGAGTTAGGCTCAGAGCCGAACTTGTTTGGACAGCCGCAGAACATTTTAGTTTTTGTAAGCATCTGGGCATGTATTTCAAGCCCTATTACGGCCTCGTATTTCATAGGGATGGCCTCCTTTTGTGATGAGGGGTTGAGACTTCATATGCGTGTGCGGCTCTGAGAATCGTCTCCTCTTCAAATGCCTTTCCAATTAATTGAAGTCCGATGGGGAGGTCTTTCCGGTCAAATCCGCAAGGCACAGATATCGCCGGTATTCCTGCAAGGTTTACCGATATGGTAAATATATCACTGAGGTACATCTGAAGGGGATCGTTTACCTTTTCGCCGATTTTAAAAGCCGTAGTGGGAGATGTCGGAGTGGTTATTACATCCACTTTTTCAAAGGCCCGGTCGAAATCCTGTTTTATGAGGGTTCTAACCTGCTGGGCTTTTTTATAATAAGCATCATAGTAGCCTGATGACAGGGCGTAAGTACCAAGCATTATACGTCTTTTAACCTCCATGCCGAATCCTGCAGCACGGGTTTTCATATATGTATCAATTAAATCATCTCCGCTTATCCTCAGACCGTACTTTATGCCGTCATATCTTGCAAGGTTGGAACTTGCCTCGGAGGTTGCCAGAATATAGTATGTGGCAACAGCGTAGCCGGTATGAGGAAGGTTTATTTCCACGACTTGGGCGCCAAGTGACTCCATGTGGACTATTGCCGCCTTTACCGATTGCTCCACCTCACTGTCCATTCCGTCAATAAAGTACTCGGAGGGAATACCGACTCTTAGTCCTTTTATGTCCTTGCCGATACAGGCGGTAAAATCCGGCACATCAACTGTTGCCGATGTGCTGTCAAAAGGGTCATAGCCGGATATGATATTTAGTAAAATGGCTGAATCCTCCACTGTCTTAGTGATTGGACCTATTTGGTCAAGTGAGGAGGCAAACGCCACAAGGCCGTATCTTGAGACCCTGCCATAGGTGGGTTTAAGGCCGACAACACCGCAAAATGAGGCGGGCTGCCGTATAGAGCCTCCGGTGTCCGACCCCAGTGCGGCAATACACTCATCGGCGCTGACAGCTGCCGCCGACCCGCCGCTGCTTCCCCCGGGCGCCCTATCCGGAGCCCACGGATTGCCGGTTGTAAAAAACCCTGAGTTTTCCGTTGACGAGCCCATTGCAAACTCATCGAGGTTGGTTTTACCTGTCAGGATGTAGCCGGATTTCTGTAATCTCTCCGTCACTGTGCTTTCATAGGGCGGAGTGAAGTTTGCCAGTATTTTTGATGAACACGTGGTCTTGATTCCCTTTGTGCACATATTGTCTTTTATTGCCAGTGGGATGCCATAAACAGGACTACCGTCTGAAGACGGCAGGTTTTCAATCATCTTAAAAGCCGCATCCCTTGTAACTGTGACATAAGCCTTAACCGCCTTATCCACCGCCTCTATTCTCTGAAATACGCTCTCTGTGAGTTCCTTCACGGTTATTTCTTTGCTCTTCAACAACCAGTATGCTTCTTTTATGCCCAGTCTGAAATATTCCACCCAAAAATTACCTCCGGCAGATTCTAATGATAACGTTCGAGTATGATTTTATCATTAAGTGGTAAGACTTTTCAACCATTTTTCTACAAGTGCCCGACCACTCATACAACAGACATTATTTGACAGTAAACTAAAGTTGTGTTATACTTTTTGTCGGTTTGAGTAAAAAATACTGTATAGTACACCGGCAGCTACACGTTATTTAATTCAGGAGAATGGATGATTATCTCAAAACTTGAATATCATGAAAAGGTATTTGGTAACAAATGGGAATTAAAAAAAACTAATTTGGGTATGCATAATTTAATTATTGGTCTGAATGCAACAGGTAAGACCAGGTTTTTGAAAGTTATTTTGGATCTGAAATCACTTATTTTAAAATCAAAGATTTATAGTATTTTTATGAAAGAAGCGCAGCGGTCATGGAATCTTGAATTTTTAGATTTTGACAGCGGGACGAATCTGCCAATTAAATACGCGTATAAATTAGAACTATCAGAAAAACAAGTAGATTCTGAGGAATTAAGCGAAAATGAAAATGTATTAATAGAAAGAAAAGAAGGCAGTAGTAAAATATTTTCTAAAAACCACAAAATGATAGAATTCTCACCTCCTGAGAAAGAGTTAACAGTAAATGTGCGTCGTGATAAAATTGAATTTCCATTTCTGGAGAAATTGTGGTCATGGGCTAACGATTTTTTAGAATTCAATTTTACACAATTTACCCCATATTTTTTCATGTACCAAAATACTCCTGAGAGATATAATCAAGACTTAGTAGTATCATTTTTAAAAAATATTTTGATTGCCGGCAAAAAGGATGTACTGCTATCAGATTTTACAAACATTGGTTATCCCATCAAAAGTATTAAAGTTAATGAAATTCCAAATGGAGAGTCTTATATAGACGTTGAGGAGAACAGTTTAGAAGTCTCTACAACTCAACACAGCATGTCACAAGGTATGTTTCGAGCGCTTTCGATAATTATTATAGTTGAATACCTTTTGAGTAACAATATACCTTTTACTCTCGTAATAGACGATATTGGGGAGGGGCTGGATTTTGAAAGGTCTTCGAATCTTACAAAACTTGTTATGGAAAAAATAAAGAATACGAGAATACAACTAATTGCAGCATCTAATGACAGATTTTTAATAAATGCCGTGGAGCTTGGTTCATTGAACGTACTGGAGAGAACCGGGCATACAGTTGTATCTTTTAGTCGACATAATAGTAGTGAAGCATTTGATGAATTTACATATACCGGTTTAAATAACTTTGACCTTCTTACTGGAAAAATGTACAAAGAATGAGGTGATAATTGAAGAAAGTATTTTTTTTTGTTGAGGGGCAAACTGAATCTATTTTTATTGATAAACTTTTAAATGAATATATCGGTAATCATAATTTAGAGTTAAAAATACATAAATATGTTGGTCAATATCAAATAAAAAAAGTTCTTGTTAGAGAAAATCCAACAGCAATCTATGAAGTTAGAATTTATGATGTGAGCAGTAGTGGTAGTACTGTTATTTCAAAAATTAAAGAAACTGCAGAGTCAATACTTAAAAATAAAGGATACGACTTCATCATTGGCCTTCATGATCTATATCGTACAAAAATAAATGGAAAGAACATAGAAAGATCAGAAAAGAAAAAGGTTATGGATGCTTTTATGAAATTATTTCAAAACAAGGATTTTTATGACAGAATAAAATATGTTCTTGCTATAATGGAAATAGAAGCATGGTTTTTGATGGATGCTAAAATGTTTTGTAAAATTGATAGTTCGTTAACCCATAATTTTATCAAGGAAAAATTAGGTTACGATTTAATCAACGATGATCTTGAATCATACAAGCATCCTTCAAAAATTATTGATGAAATCTTTCATCTCTGCGGTAAGAGTTATAAAAAGCACAAGGATGAATCCTATAGAATTAGTCATAATTTAGACTACGCTGATTTATGTTGCAGCAACGAGCTTATAAATAAAGTGGAAAGCTGGAAGTACTTTTTAAATTGCATCAATTTAGTTTTTGAATTAGGATGTGATACCAGGTTGCAGTCAAAAGTATAACGAGGCGGCAAGGAGAAAGCGACACCTCGTTATACTTTTGTGTCAGAATTGGAATAAGTATGAATTCTATTCCTCTTCGTCTTTTTTCTTTCTTTCGTTGATTATTTTTTGAGCCAGGTGTTGAGGGAGTTCCTCGTAGTGTGAAAACTCCATAGTGTAGAGGCCCCGGCCTGAGGTTATACTGTGTAGTTGGTTGGCATAGGTCAGCATTTCCGACATAGGCACAAGTGCAGTAACCTTTTGGTTGCCGCCCGGGCTTGAATCCATCCCCTGGACTTTACCACGTTTGGAGTTTAAGTCACCGATTACCGCCCCAAGGTTTTCCTCAGGGCAACTGGCCTCCATTTTCATAACAGGCTCAAGAATTACCGGATGAGCATCTGCAACAGCCTTTTTTATGGCAAATGACCCTGCTATTTTAAAGGCCATTTCCGAGGAATCCACAGCATGATAGCTGCCGTCAAAGATAGTTACACGGACATCCACCATCGGGTAGCCCGCTATGATGCCGCCCTTTAGCTTTTCTACGATACCTTTTTCAACTGCCGGGATGTACTGCCTTGGAACAGCGCCGCCGACTACTTTATCCACATACTCAAATCCTGTACCGCGCGCAAGAGGCTCTATCTCAATCCAGCAGTCTCCGTACTGTCCTCTGCCACCGGACTGCTTTTTATACTTGCCCTGTGCTTTGGCATGTGCCGTTATCGTCTCACGATAGGCTATCTTGGGGGTTTTCATCTCAACCTCAACTCCAAACTTCCTCTTGAGTTTGTGAAGTGTTACCTCGATGTGAACCTGTCCCATGCCGGAGATTATCATTTCATTTGTCTCATCCTCACGGTGAAACCTAAGTGTAGGGTCCTCATCCAAAATCCTGTGAAGCCCTGAGCTGACCTTTTCCTCATCGCCCTTAGTTTTTGGCTCTATAGCGTAAGAGATAATGGGTTCGGCAAATTTTACTTCAGGCAGTTTTATGTGAGTGGTTTCGTTGCAAAGGGTATCACCGGTTCCGGTCTCTTTGAGCTTTGCAACAACCCCTATCTCGCCGGGGCCTAGAGACTGTGCCGGTGTCTGTTTTTTCCCAAGCATGTACGACACCTGCCCGATTCTCTCCTTTGTACCCTTTGTCGAGTTGAAAATAGTAGTATCAGGCCTTATTGTACCGGAGTAAACTCTGAAAATCGTAAGCTTTCCGGCATATGGATCGGCTACAGTTTTTAAAACGTATGCGGCTGGATGCTCTGAACTCTCCGGTTTAAGAACAATATCGGAGTTATCTTTTAGGTTTTTAGCAGCCAGCGGCTTATATTTTACTCTGTCGGCAGGAGATGGAACGCAAAATAAAATGGTTTCAAGAAGAGCTTTTATTGCAAAGTTTTTTTCCGCCGAACCGCAGGTTACCGGTAGAAAACACCTTCTGTTAACGCCGTCCTTTACACCGTTAAGTACCTCTTCCTCTGAAAGCTCTCCTGTTTCAAGATATTTCTCAAGCAGTGCATCATCGGCCTCAGCTACCACTTCAACGAGTTTTTTTCTGTACTCCTGTACTTTTGCGTTCATATCGTCAGGAATTGCCGTCTCCTCGTAATTTCCACCCTTTAACGCATAAGCTTTCATCTTAAGTAAGTCAACATAACCCTTAAATGCAGTGCCCTCTCCTATGGGTAAAGTCACAGGCAGCGGGTCAATTGAAAAAGAATCCTGAGCCTGTTGTAATGTTGAGTAAAAATTTGCATTTTCTTTATCTATTTCATTAACAAAGACTATTGCCGGTGTTTCAAATTCCAAAATATAGCTCCAAACTTTCTGTGTTTCGGCCTTTATGCCGCTTTCAGCCCCCGCCACTATGATAGCACAGTCGGCTACCCTCAGGCATCCCCTTGCATCCTCAATAAAATTTATAAATCCCGGGGTGTCCATTATATTTATCTTGTGCCCGGAGTAATCAAACGTAGCCACGGCTGACGTTATAGATGCCTTACGCTCTATCTCCTCAGGATCAAAATCGCTTACCGTATTACCATCCGCCACGGTCCCCATCCTACCTATGACTCCGGCAGTTAAAAGAAGCGCCTCAACAAGGGTAGTTTTACCTGAGCCGCTGTGTCCAACCAATGCCACGTTACGTATTTTCCCAACTTCGGTGTTTCCCATTGTATCCCCCTTTATTGCTTGATATTAAAATTTACATTTATTTGTCGCCGTTAAAGTATTTGTGTTACCACAGGTTTATTTTCAGTGGTTCTCTCCATTTTTTTTGAAATCAGGCCGGCTAACATAAAAAATATGACAAAAGCACCAAGCCCGCCGATTGCGGAAATCAGCTCCGGCGATACTCCGGTAAAAAAACGGGCAAAATAATACTTACCCGATACAGCCCCCGCAATGAGAGCAAGCGCAGGAAGACCATATACAAGGACTGTTCCCTTAATATAGGTAAACTGCCGCATTACAACCACCACACGCTGTCCCTCTGCGGCCTGTGCCACATTAAGTGCCTCCAGCTCCACAACATTTTCGCCGGCGTTGCAATCACCGCTTTGCGGACAATGCTGACATGCGCTGGTTTTCTGTACTTCCACAACAGCCATATGTCCTCTTACCGCCTTTACAACCGCCGTCTCTTCCATAAATAAGATTTTAACATAATGTTTTCTATATAAAAAATACTTGTTTTTATTTTGATATTAAAATTATTACCAAGTTGCAGTCAAAAGAGTAACGAGACGTCAAGGAGTTTTTGACCAAGCCAACAAAGTTAGACGATTGAATGCAGCTTGGTATTAGAACGGTTCTATGAAATTTACTGAATTAACGTTCACATCTTTGCACGTAACATCATAAATGAGTTATATTATATACCGTACCTTAAGTGATGGAAACCAAACAGGGATATATAACAATAAGAGGTGCCAGAGAGCATAACCTCAAAAACCTGAATCTGGACTTGCCAAGAAACACTTTTATGGTGATAACAGGGCCATCGGGCTCAGGAAAGTCAAGCCTTGCCATAGATACGATTTTTGCAGAAGGACAGAGACGCTACGTAGAAAGCCTTTCCATTTACGCCAGGCAGTTTCTGAGCGAGATGCAAAAACCCGATATTGATTTCATCGAAGGGCTCTGCCCATCTATCGCTATAGAGCAAAAGACCATTACAAGGAGTCCGCGCTCTACCGTAGGCACGTTAACGGAGATTTACGACTATCTCCGGGTGCTCTATACCCGCATAGGCAAGCCTTACTGCCCGGGCTGCTCACAACCTATAATATCTCAGGATTCCGAATTAATTTTAAATAAAATCACATCTCTTCCTACCGGCACAAAGCTTCAAGTTCTTTCCCCAATTGCTAAACAAAGAAAGGGTATGTACGAAAAGGAACTCACCTCTATGCGGCGTGAGGGTTTTGTAAGGGCACGCATAGACGGCGAAATGGTTGACCTTACTGAGGATATTAAACTTAACAAATATAAACGACACACCATAGAGATTGTTGTTGACAGGCTCATGGTTAAAAGCGGTATAGAGAGAAAACTTAAAGAGGCCGTTAACACGGCATTAAGATTCAGCAGTGTTGCCGTTATTAACTTATTGGATGAAAACAAGGATATGGTGTTCTCTAAGAGTCGTGTATGCCAGGATTGCGGGATAAGTATCCCTGAGTTAAACCATATGTTTTTTTCATTTAACAGCCAGCTTGGGGCATGCCCCGCTTGTAAGGGTATCGGCTATGAAAACATGGCCGAACACGATACACTAAATGATTTTCTGACTCCGTGTGCAGGCTGCAGCGGAATGCGTTTAAATGAGGTAGCGCTGAGTATTAAAATCGGGCAGCTTAATATCGGACAGCTAAGCGCACTTGCCATGAGTGACATCAGTGCGTTTTTACAGAACTTACCACTTACAGAACGTGAGACATTCATCGCAGACAGAATATTAAAGGAAATACTCGGCAGGCTTGAGTTTATTGAACGGGTTGGACTTTCGTACCTGGCCTTAAACCGTCTGGTGTGGACTCTTTCAGGCGGAGAGGCTCAGAGAATAAGACTTGCCACTCAACTGGGTGCTAAACTCTCCGGCGTGCTATATATTTTGGATGAGCCCAGTATCGGATTGCATCCGCGTGACTGTGCCAAACTCATAGAAAGCCTTCAAAGTATTCGTGACGGCGGTAACACGGTCATCGTGGTAGAGCATGATGAGGAGACGATTTTAGCTTCAGATATTGTTGTGGATATGGGCCCGGGTGCAGGCAGAGTCGGTGGATACGTCGTATCGCAGGGCAGCCCGGCAGAGATAATGAATAATGAAAACTCCTTAACCGGCGCCTACCTCTCCAAAAAACTCTCTATCTCAGTTGCGCAGCATAGAAGACCTGCAACCGGTTTTATAAAAATCACAGGAGCACGACAGAACAACCTTAAAAGTGTAGATGTTGACATCCCCCTTGGCGTGTTTTTATGTGTAACCGGTGTATCGGGCTCCGGAAAGAGCTCCCTGATTCTTGATACCATCTATCCTGCGCTTGTCAATGCCAACTATGAGGCTAAATTAAAAGAAGGTAAGTATGACGCCATAAGTGGTGTTAATGAGGTTAACAGGGTAATATACGTGGATCAGTCTCCAATTGGGAAAACTCCACGCTCAAACCCATCCACATACATGGGGATGTTTACGCATATAAGGGAACTATTTGCAGCACTACTGGATTCCCGCACAAAAGGCTATAAGCACTCACGGTTTAGTTTTAACTTAAAAGGTGGACGGTGTGAGGCTTGCAAGGGGGCCGGTATTAAAAAATATGAGATGCACTTTCTGCCTGACGCATACGTGCTCTGTGATATGTGTGGCGGTAAGAGGTTTAACCGTGAAACCCTCCACATAAAGTATAAAGGTAAAAGTATAACCGATGTGCTCAGACTGACTGTCAGCGAGGCACGGGAGTTCTTCCTGCCCATCGTTGCCATAAGTGAGAAGCTTACCCTGCTTGAAGAGGTGGGGCTGGGTTACATAGAGCTTGGGCAGTCGGCAAATACACTTTCCGGAGGCGAGGCACAAAGACTCCGGCTTTGCCGTGAACTCTCAAAAAAAGCAACCGGCAGAACTATTTATATTCTGGATGAACCAACCACCGGTCTCCATTTCGTTGATGTGGACAGGCTGCTGAAAATTCTTCACAGGCTTGCCGGAATGGGCAACACTGTTGTTGTTATTGAGCATAACCTCGATGTCATATGGGCGGCTGATTATGTTATAGACCTGGGCCCCGAGGGTGGAAATATGGGCGGGCAAATAATTGCAAAAGGCACACCGGAGGAGATTTCACTAAATAATAATTCATACACCGGTCTGTTTCTGCGTAAAATGCAGAAACAGAGCTGATAATACCAATGTTTTCATACCCTTAGACGTTTTACCACTCGGAACTTACGTTCAAATCTTCCGGAGCATGCTCCACGCAGGAAAAAATCACTCTTCAGGGGGCGGGACGCTCGCAAAACAAGCCACCGATATAAGCACCCTAATTGTTTTATATGTTTTTGCCCAAGAACTCCTTCAATTCATCTACTGAACCGGCTTTTCTGATAAGATTTTTAAACTCTTCTAATGTATCTATAGTACTTATAGCTCTAACCATATTCATTAGCTCAAGTCCAACGATGCTAAATTTGAGTTCGAGTCCTAATTCAATAGCCTCAAGTAACCCTTCCTGTTTCCCCTCAAGTAACCCTTCCTGGAAAATATCACTCTCTCTTACATCAATCGTTATTGGCATCTTACTCACCTCCAGTTTAACCTTATTATATAATTTTCTTAAATCAGACAGAATCAGTAATTTTTTAATATAATCCTCTCTGTCCTTTAACGGTAACGCAGATAATTTCTCCAATATTTTAGCTATCGTAACATCCATATTGCCGGATTTGCACAATATCGCCAATACTATATCTGCAGAACCTAAAACAAAAACCTACTGTGCTGCGGTGATAAATACTCGTTTTTCTCTCCTCTATGTCGGATTTCGGGTATGAAACTGATATTGACAAGTGTATCAAAAAAATTATATATTCGTAGCATATCCCTGCTGTGTGTGAATAAAACGCTGGTATCTGAACAGCAGGAGTGCGAATTGTTTTGTGGAAAAGAGGTACTTTCCGTTATGGAGGGAACAATGACGCGTTTGGTTTTAAAGCTGCCGGTATTTGTTTTTTTGTGGTTATTTCTAAATGGGCATATTGCCTATGGAGATGTTTTTAACAGCGGGATGGATGCGTTTGATAAAGGCCACTTTATAACCGCCATAGATAATTTTAAAAAAGCTCATAGTGATTACATAGAAAGTGGAAACGCAGAGGCCCAGGCGCGGAGTTTGCTGTATCTGTCAAAATCATTCTTATATGCCGGTAAGTTTAATGATGCGCTTATCGCCTTAGATAAGACCGCCGCTGTGTTAAAGGAAGTCAGAGATAATAATTTAACATCTGAAATTGAAAATACTTACGGTGTGGTTTATATGTCTGTTGGTAAATACGGAAAGGCGAGGGAATCTTTAGACAACGCTCTATTGACAGCCGAAAAACCTGATATTAAAGCAGAGATATTAGCTAACCTTGGTAATCTTGCCGCACTTTTAAATTCCAAAGATGAGGCATTAACTTTTTACCAAAAGAGTCTGAGTACTTTTTCAAATGAGCCGGTAAAAGACAGAGGCCTTTACGCACAGGTTATCACAAATAAGGCCTTTTTATACATATCTCTCAAAGATGAGACAAAAGCACAGGAGATGTTGAAAGAGGCGTTTTCAGAATATCAAAACATTCCTGATAACCACAAAAAAGTCGAGGGACTGATAAGAGCCGGTAAGGGGTATAATTTGATAGGGAAGGATGCCAAATATGTGGAGGCCTCCTTTAAAGCTTTTGATATGGCACATGAATCGGCTGAAGCAATTGACGATTTGCAGACAATACCATATATTTTGTTACATAAAGCTACACTTTACGAGCAAGTCCATGACTATAAAAGCGCCCTTGTTTTATTAAGAAAAGCGCTTTTAGTTTCTAACCATTCAAATGTAGGTGAAGCTAAATACACAATAAACCGGCTAATGGGGCGGGTGTTAAAAAAAACCGGCAAAATGGATGAAGCAGTTATAGCATACAGGGAGGCGGTTAAGGCCGTCGAGAGAGTGGGGCTTGATGCTTTTGTCAACTGTGCCCTTTGCGGAAAGGATTTCCTGAGAACTGAGGTAGAACCCATCTTTTATGAACTCTCCGGGCTGTTAATACAGAGGGCAACGGAAAGAGACGAGGGCCGTGGTTCTCAGCAGGACCTGCTTGAGGCACGGGATACTGTGGAGCAGCTCCGGGCTGCCGAACTTAAGGACTATTTTAAGGATACGTGTATTGATTTTCAAAAGGCTAAAGCCGCACGACTGGATAATGTGTCAGATAAAACGGCGGTGCTTTATGTGATATCCTTTCCTGAAAAACTGGAACTTCTTATAGGTTTCCCATCCGGCATCAAGAGTTACACTGTGGCCATATCAGCCGTGGATTACTACAGGGAGGTTTTAGAATTCAGAAGGAAACTCGAAAAACGCACAACAATGGAGTATCAGCCCTATGCTCAAAGACTATATGACCTGCTAATAAAGCCAATTGAGAATGATCTCATTGCCAATCAAGCGGATACGATTGTTTATATACCGGACAGGGCGTTGAGAATGGTTCCACTGGGAGCGCTGCATGATGGTAATAATTTTTTAATAAATAAATATTCGGTAGCTACAACGCCGGGAATTTTTCTAACCAATGCAGATGCTTTTGTGCAAAATGACGGTGATATTTTGATGGCGGCATTGACTGAAGAGCGACAGGGTTTTGCGCCGCTTCCATTTGTCTCGGACGAGGTAGCGGGAATACACTCTGTTTATAAAAAAGGAACTCTTCTGAAAAATCAGGATTTTGTTGTTTCTAACATAAAAAACAAATTTAACGACAAGCTGTACTCTTTATTTCACATAGCTTCTCATGGCAGTTTTACCGGCGATGCGGCAAACACCTTTATAGTTACATGGGATGGGAAACTAACAATAAACGATCTGGATGTTTACATAAAGGACAACCGCTACAGCAGTAGTCCACTGGAAATACTGGCATTAAGTGCGTGTGATACGGCGGCGGGTGATGACAGGGCGGCCCTGGGGTTGGCGGGATTGGCAGTCAAGACAGGTGTAAAGAGCACGGTAGCATCCCTTTGGAGCATAAATGATGAGGCATCGTCACAACTCATAGTTAATTTCTATGAAGAGTTAAAATCAGGCGGCGGGATGAAAGCAAAAGCCCTGCAAAGGGCGCAAATTAATATGCTGAAAAATGAAAAACACAACCATCCCTTTTACTGGTCGCCTTTTATATTGATAGGTAATTGGTTATAAATAAAATAAGGAGGTTTTTTTATATGAAAAAAGTTTTTTTCGCAATTATGTTATGTCTGTTGGTGATTCCGCCGTCTGTCTTATTTGCCGGAGATGATAGCAGAGGTAAAAATCCGTTAATTACGTATAAGCCGCCTATGCTTGGGGCGCCAAGCGTTCGTGTGGCAGCTGGAACACGAAGTGTTGAAGGTGACTCGGCGGTTTTATTAGCCCTTGTGCCTGACCATGTGGGCTTTACCACCAAAACGCAGCCCTCTCTCTGCTGGTATGTATCCAAACCGGTGAAGTCTAAAATAGAAATCAGTTTAAGTGCCGCAAAAGCTATTAAACCCTTATTGGAAAAGGAGATGGCAGAGCCCTCAGCGGGTGGAATTTTCTGTGTAAATTTAAAAGAATACGGCATAAGTCTTGTAAAGGAAACAGAATATAAATGGTTTATATCTGCAATCGGGGACCCGGAGCACAGAGCGAAAGATATAGTCGGAGGTGGAACGATTATTGTGAAGGATTCTTCAGGGGAACTATTTAAAAAGCTGACAACCGCTAAGGGAACACAAACAGCCTCCTTGTATGCACAGGAGGGGTTTTGGTATGACGCACTCTGGAGCATTTCAGAGTTAATAAAAAAGACGCCTGCGGATGCCGGTTTAAGAGAGGTAAGGGCATCTCTTTTAGAACAGGCCGGTCTCAAAGAGGCGGCTGATTTTGACAGGAAATAATTATACGCACTTTGATATTTGATTAATAGAAGAGGAAACATTATGAAAAAGGAAAATACTATTTTTACCGGTTATTCAAACCGGCACCTATTGGTTGTCCTGATTTTCTTTTTCAGTATCTTTCTAAACATCGAAATATCCTATGCCGGCATTACCCTTGACGGTACGATGGGGCAGAGCGGGACGCTCACGGGGCCAAGCTATACCATAACCGACACGATGGGAACTCAGGCCGGCGGTAATTTGTTTCACAGCTTCGGTACTTTTAATGTCTATACCGGTGAGAGCGCCACATTTACAGGGTCATCCTCAATATCAAATATCATAGCCAGGGTAACCGGCGGGACCTCATCATACATAGACGGCACAATCAGTAGCAGCATATCGGGGGCTAACTTGTATTTTCTAAACCCTGCCGGAGTGATGTTTGGTAAAAACGCAACACTGGATATTAAGGGCTCGTTTTATGTAAGCACCGCTGATTATTTAAAACTTTCTGATGGGGGAAAGTATAATGCAACAACGCCCTCAGATACGGTATTAACAACGGCAGCGCCCTCAGCGTTTGGCTTTACAAGCAGCAACCCAACCGGTGTTTCGATAGACGGTGGTTTCCTTGAGGTAGCAGAGGGTAAAGGGATTACAATCGTTGCCGGCAGCATTGATATTAAAAACGGTTATTTGTATGCTCCCGGCGGGCAGATTAATCTTGCAAGCGTGGCATCGGCAGGTGAGGCGTCAATTACATCATCCGGTATAAACACGGATGCGCTTTCAACTCTCGGCAATATAAATATATCTCATACCGATTCAACACGGGAAACCAAAAACGGCTATACGATAGGTAATCTGGATGTAAGCAGCACAGCAGGAGGCTCCGGCAGTATTTATATTCGTGGCGGTAAGTTTACATTAGACGGTGGATATGTTTTTGCCGACACATACGGAGATACCAACGGCGGCGGCATAGATATAAATATAGCGGGAGATATAAATATTATAAATGGCAGCGCTATAACGTCTGATACTTTAGGAAAAGGTAATGCGGGTGATATTTCAATAAAGGCAACGGAGACGATAAATATTTCAGGCTACTTTGATTCCGGCAGCGGTCTTTACAATAGTAAGATTAGCAGTGCTACGTATGGCAGTGGAGATGCAGGCAGTATAACCATAGAAACCGGTAATTTAAATCTTACGAATGTTGGACAGATAACTACAGTTGCACAATCCGGGAGTACCGGTAATGCAGGTGATATTACAATAAAGGCAGCTGATTCGGTAAATATTTCAGGATACTATGATTCGGGCAGCGGTCTTTACAGCAGTAATATTAGCAGTGAGACGTATGGCAGCGGAGATGCCGGCAGCATAACCATTGAAACAGATAGTTTGAGTCTTACGAATGTTGGACAGATAACTACAGTTGCAAAATCTGCGAGTACCGGTAATGCAGGCGATATTACAATAAAGGCTGCTGATTCGATAAATATTTCAGGATACTATTATTCGGGCAGCGGTCTTTACAGCAGTAATATTAGCAGTGAGACGTATGGTAGCGGAGATGCCAGCAGCATAACAATAGAAACCAGTAATTTAAATCTTTCTAATGTAGGAGTAATATATGCCTCTGCACGGGAGGGTAGCACGGGTAATGCAGGAGATATTACTATAAAGGCAACGGAGGCGATAAGCATTTCAGGGTATTATGATTCAGGTGATGGTGTTTATGTCAGCAGCATTAAGAGTGAAACATATGGAAGTGGCAATGCAGGCAACATAACAATAGAAACCGGCAATTTAAATCTTTCTAATGTTGGAACAATCTTATCCTACGCACAGGAGGGAAGTACCGGTAAAGCAGGTGATATTTCAATAAAGGCAACAGAGACAATAAATATTTCAGGATACTACCGGCATTTCCGTCTCCAGTGCTGG
>JAMOBJ010000018.1 GCA_039908095.1 Nitrospirae bacterium YQR-1 | reverse complement strand
ACAAACTCTTGCTCCCACAATATATTGACCGTAATCTTATGCTATAAAATCACGGGTGGGGTTAACTTGACGCTTACGGGGCAATGGAGATTAGCTCAAATGGCACATGAAGAGCCACCATGGAAAAATACTAAACCCGGAGAAATTATAACTCATAATGCTTTAAAAGACTATTTTGATACAATGATAGTTGACAATGAAAAGATTTAAAAAAATCATTAAAAAATCTGAACGTGTTTTAGTTCAGATGAAAATGGACAAATCCCTAACTGAGTTAGTATATTACTGAGAAGGAGGGAGTGTCTTGACAGATAAGCAAAGAAGAAAGATTTCGGCATAAGCTACCTGCTGAAAAATAGAATGTGAAGGTTTGTCCTAAATGTGGTATTAATTACCAAGAAGTTGGTTTATGTATTGTAGTGTTCGGGATAGGATTAGGAAGTTGGCTGTTTGCCAGGACTGTACTACGAATTGGCTTTCTAAAATCAGCTAATTTAATTAATTCTACAGATGGATGACGTTTCTCAGGTATAAACAAGCCTATTTGTTTTTTGCATTGTACTTTTACGATGCGAATAGCTTCTAATAAATCACTGTCGTTAGAAATAATTACTGCACAGTCATAAAGATTAAGCCATGCGTCGTTTAATAAATGCACTGCAAGGTTTACATCTGAACCTTTCTCTTCAGTTTTAATAACCTCAGCGAGTTTGACATTGTTTTGTGGATTAACCAAAGGCATTTTTATATTATTTGTTAAAAATTTTCCATAGTAAACCTTTAATTCTGGAATATAAGTTTTTAAAGCTCTTATATAGGTCTTTTGGCGAATAGGCCTGTCAGTATCGCCAATACCATTAACAATAGCCGTAAAATACTTTATACATTCGATTGTATCTGTAGGTTTTAGTAGCAGTTTACAAAGGCTCATAAAATCAAGCCATTTGTATTTTGTATTTTTTAATGCCCGATAATACATGTTAAACCCATCTATATATACATATGTCTTCATGCTAAAAAACACAAGAGCCACTAAGAAGTGGCTCTGTACCCTTGGTCGAAACCATAGGGGGGGTCAACGTATCTAAATATCTGATGTATAATAATACAAAAATCCTTATTTGTCAAGTGTTTTTTCAAATGCCTCGTATATCTCTATCGGTAGTGTCGTTGCCATGTCTTTATTGTACCTCCATTTTTTACTATTTATTCGTCAACCAATTAATTTTTCAGAAAAGTAATTGGTGCTTTTTGCAGCTCCCTTTTTTTAATCACAGAAATACATATTCCCTGATCTGTGACAGAATTTATTTGTATTGGTGTTAATGGCGCCGCCTGCCACACCAAGAAGAGGGACGCCGTCTATAAACTTAAAACCAGTAAAATCTTGATCAAAAGATTGTGGCGTTTGAATTGTCTTTATTGTGTCATTTTTACGAAATGAATTGTTTGTATTACTACTGTCAACATTAGCAGAATTGTTTTCAACGCCTGCTTCTTTTAGCGCATTGGCATATGTCTCATTTGCTATCTGTGCACCTGCTGCACTATGACCAGACCCCATGTATGACTGAAGATTTCGCCATGCTGCTTCAACTTTAGGAGACGTTGACGTCTCCGCCCCTATATAGTTAGAATATGCCTGCAAGCCTCGTGCCGCCTCTGTTACTCCTCTTCCAGTTTTAAGTGCGGTTTGTAGCGCTTGCACATAGGGATTTCTGTCTCTGTCGCTGCTGCTTGCATTCCTATCCTGTCTTACACCTCTTTTTGCATACGACATTATCCCGTATTCCGGCTTTTTTCGTGCAGAGCAGTAATTAATCCCACTGTCTTTTTTTGGCTTTGTGTCATCATAATAAACGATTTCTTGAGATGGTTTTTTGTATAACACCTCATTCATAGGGCGGCCGGTAGCTCCGGGCTCAGCGGGTACACATTTTAGGTCTTTAGTGCCAACTCCTTTACACTTATAAACAGTATGGGCTGGAGTTTCTACATATTGGTAATCCTCTTCTTTAAACTGTTCTTTTGGTTTTGGAAGTTGTTTAACTGTTTTACATACACATCCTTCACATTTCCACTTAGTGCCGGTCTCCTTACTTACCTCATAACAAATATCATCTCCGGCGAAACAAGGGACAGTAAGAATTACCAATAACAGGCACAACGCAAACCATTTCATGACAGCCTCCTCTTTTTTCCCCTGACATAAACGCCTGTGGTTTTACTAACTTAATTAAAAAAAATTGTCTATGCAGTTAACTCCGCTGCTAACAAGTTGTATTTAGCAATGAAAGGCTGTAACACTTTCCAACCATATCATTTGTTTTAATGATTGGTTTATTGCTTATCAAACTCAACACCACAGCATTATAACACATATTGAATATATTTCGCAAGTTGTTATTGCCGAAAAGTTAAATTTTTTATTTACAAAAAAGTTGTCTTCATGCTAATATCTGATGTGGAAAAAATGGATAAAGAACTATCAACAGAGAAATCTAAGGCGCTTTTTGAAAAAGCGCAAAGCCTGATTCCCGGGGGCGTCAACAGTCCTGTCAGAGCTTTCAAGGCTGTCGGGGGCAATCCGCTTTTTATATCTCACGCTAAGGGCTCAAAACTAACGGACGTTGACGGCAACTCCTATATTGATTACATGCTTTCGTGGGGACCTCTGATTTTAGGCCATGCACCCGATGAGGTAATAGCGGCAATCACAGAGGCAGCCGCAGGGGGTACCAGTTTCGGAGCTCCTAATCCCTATGAGGTTACACTTGCGGAGCTGATTATAAAAGCTTACCCGTCTATGGATAAAGTGCGCTTTGTGAATTCCGGCACTGAGGCCACCATGAGCGCTATCAGGGCGGCACGCGGTTTTACAAATCGGGATAAAATTATAAAATTTGAGGGCTGCTACCACGGCCACGCTGACGGTCTGCTTGCCAAAGCCGGCTCCGGCGCTACCACACTGGGTGTTCCGACAAGTCCGGGTGTCCCTGAATCCTATGCATCGGCCACTATCACTGTCCCGTTTAATGATTCCAACGCTCTCAAAAACGTTATTGAAAAGGAAGGGAAAAACATTGCCTGCCTCATTCTTGAACCGATTATCGGAAATATCGGCTGCGTCATCCCTAAAGACGGCTTCCTTGATGAGATACGGGAAATAACGGAAAAACACGGTATCATTCTGATTTTCGATGAGGTTATGACAGGCTTCAGAGCAGCGTATGGTGGGGCTCAGGCACTGTTTAAAATAAAACCGGATATGACCTGTCTGGGAAAAGTTATAGGGGGCGGGCTTCCTGTGGGCGCTTATGGTGGAAAGAGAGAAATAATGTCTCTCATTGCCCCCGAGGGCCCTGTGTATCAGGCAGGTACTCTCTCAGGAAACCCCATAGCAATGGCCTCAGGCATTGCCACTTTAAATATAATCAACAAGCCCGGTTTTTATGAGAAACTAAATGAAACATCTAAAGCCCTGGAGGACGGCCTCAATGACGCCGCTAAAAAGGCCGGCATAAAAGTTAAAATCTACCGCATCGGCTCTATGATGTGCCAGTATTTTACCGATAAAGAGGTTACCGATTACCCCTCAGCCTTATCATGCGATACACAGATGTTTTCCAAATACTTCAGAGGAATGCTCAACCGCGGCATATACCTTCCCCCGTCTCAGTTTGAAGCGTTCTTTCTCTCCTGCGCACACTCTCAAAAAGATATAGAAGATACCATTAGCGCCGGTTATGATGTTCTTAAATCTGTTTAAAGGAACATAAGCACATTGGTAATAGTGTAAAGGTATTGCAGATGTTTCCTGCCGAAAACATTGAATTAATTATACTGACCTCCCCGTTTTATGCTAATCAGCTATACCAAGCAGCATTCATTCGATTAACTTTGTTGGCTTCGTCGAAAGCTCCTTGACGTCTCCCCTAAAGAAACTATACAGACCCTTTAAAATATGTCTCAACAACTTAGCGTCAGATGTTTTAAAGGACTGGATTCCCAATCAAGTTGGGAATGACAGAGGAGTGCGCTCTCGATAGGCTCAGCCCTTTGACAAGCTCAGGAGCACAGAATGACAGAGGAGTTAGCGGCATGATTTACACAAATAAAATAGTATCTTCGTTAACTACAAAGGCAATTATTTTTATCTTGACAGCTATATTTATAGTATAGTACATTAATAAAAGTTTTTTAGATTTCTAAATAAACAGTTGGAGGGCGGATTATGGGCAGGAAAGTTGTGTTTTTAAGTTTGATGTATGTGTTGATGTACTCTTGTTTTGCATTTGCAGAGGAACCAAAGACGGCACGGCCATGGCCGGAGAGCATTGATGAATTAGTTGCAAATGTTAAAAAATCAATTAATGTTATTGATATGGATGCATTTAAAAAGGTAACTGAAAATAAAGGTGATGCAATAATTATAGATGTAAGGGAACCGGATGAGTATAAGTCGGGTTTTGTTCCGGGTGCTATCAATTTACCGAGAGGCCTTGCTGAATTTAAGATATGGAAGATGGTTGCCGGTTATCCCGATAAAACAGATACATCAAAGAAGATTTACATCTACTGTGCCATCGGAGGGCGTGCCGCTCTTACCACAAAAGCTCTTAAAGACGTTGGTTTCAAAGACGTTACCGCCGTTAATATGAAAATGGCGGACTGGGTAAAGGCCGGACACCCTGTAGAACGTTAAACTGAAAAGTTATGGTATAATCCTTAAAAATATAGGAATTTGAAATATGAGTTACAAATCGATACAGTAATGGGAAAATAGGGTTAATACCAAGTAGTAGTCAAAAGAGTAACGAGGCGGCAAGGAGAAAGCGACAAAGGCGTACTATGCTCGTACGTCAAGGAGCTTTCGACGAAGCCAACAAAGTTAATCGAATGAATGCAACTTGGTATAAGGGAGCCGGCTCCCTTGCAGGATAGGGTCTAAGGGGAGGGACGGAGTCCTTCCCAAAACATCCTTAACGTAAGTATGTTGAATGATAAATTATCAAGAAGGTCATTTTTAAAAGCAGCAGGGGTGGGGGTAGCTGCAACGAGTGCTCTGAGTCTGTTGAGTTTCACTAAGTGGCGGAAGGAAAGTTCTGAAAAATCCGAAGTAAGCAAAATCCCTACTCAGTGTCAGGGTTGCGGGGCTAACCGTTGTGGGATTTATGTGTATGTTAAAAACGGCCGCATTTGGAAGATTGAGGGTAATCCAAAGGCTAATAATAATCCCGGCTCTGTGTGTCCGCGCGGACACGGGTTTATTCATGGTCTTTATGATATCCACAGAGTAAAGCAGCCGCTTAAAAAAACAGAAAACAACACCTTTGTTCCGATCTCATGGGAAGAGGCTTTTAAGGAGATTGCGATAAGGCTAAATTTAATAATCATGGAAAACGGCCCGCAGTCAGTTTTTTGGCTTCAGTATCCGATGGCAAACGCCGCCCTTTCTTTTAGATTTATGCACGCACTGGGCTCTCCTAACACCGCCTCACACGGCTCTACTTGTTATGTAGCAAGAAACGCAGCTTTTAACGTGACCTATGGCGGACTGCCGTATATTGATATGAAAAATTCCCGCTACATTATAATTGTAGGCAGAAATCCGGCGGCCGGTATCAGGTTAGATCAGTTGACAGACCTGATGTATGCTAAAAACAACGGAGCTAAAGTAGTTGTGGTTGACCCAAGGCACAGTGAGACGGCAGTGCTTGCCAACGACTGGCTGCCGGTAAACCCCGGAACTGATTTGGCTCTTCTTTTAGCCATGATTTATGTAATCATTGATGAGAACCTCTATGACAGGGAATTTGTCGAAAATAATACCGTCGGGTTTGATAAACTTCAGGACAGCATTGTAACCTATCCACCTGAGTGGGCTGAAAAGGTCTGCCACATTCCTAAGGACACGATATATCGCATAGCAAGAGAGTTTGCAGCAAACAAACCACATGCTCTTGTTCACAGAGGCTATCACGGCGGATACGGCGCCGGATATATAAACAGCTTTCAGACAGCACGGGCGGTAGCTATAATTAATGCTCTTGCCGGAAACTTTGAAAGAACAGGGGGCCTGTACATGCCTCTGAAGCCGGAGTTGGGAGAGCTTAAGGAGGGAGGACATCCATCCCCTGAGATTCCAAAAGTGCCTAAAGCGGACGGTTCGGGTATCCCGGGCAGATACCCGCTGGGGTCGTACTCGGATGGAATCTCACATGCCATCCCAGAGCTGGCGCTATCCGGAGACCTCTCGGCAGGTTTCATTTATCACACAAACCCGTTAAGAACCAACCCTAATCCAAAGCGTGTGATCACTGGTTATAGAAAACTTCAGCTTCTGGTAACAATTGATTGTGTTATGTCTGAGACTGCCTCAATCTCAGATTATGTTTTGCCGGAGTCATTTTTTCTTGAGAGAGACGATGCGGTTGATACTGTGCACTCTTTAAAAACCGGGCAGGTAAGTATCGTGCAACAAATAGTGAAACCCATGTTTGATACTAAACCGCTTTTAGACATACTTGTGGGGCTATCCAAAGGGCTTGGTATTGAAAAGTACTTTAATTTCACACAGGAAGAGGCAAATGCGCTGAGACTTAAGCCATTTGGCATCACGGTGGAGGATTTAAAAAAAGAGGGAGTGATGAATGTCGGAGAAGCATGGCGGGATGGTTTTAAACCACCGAAAACAAAATCAGGGAAAGTAGAAATCTACTCTGAAAAGTTAAGCGCTCTTAATATTGATCCCCTCCCCAACTGGATTGCTCCCCTTACAAATCCCGACCCTGCCGACAGAAGTTCCTTCAGGCTCCTTCACGGCAAGCAGTCGGCACAAACCAACGCTATGACTTTTCATATTCCTATGCTGCGGCAGCTTAGCCTCAGGACGGATATGATACGCCTGTGGATAAATCGCAGCCGTGCAGAGGAGCTTAACATCAAAGACGGTGATAACGTCCTGATAGAGTCCGATATCGGCAGGGGAGTGATGAAAGTCAGGGTCACAGAGGGGCTTCATCCGTCCTGTGTGTGGATGCCAAGCGGTTACGGCGGATTTTCAAAACATCTGGATAATTCCTATGGCGTCGGGCTGTCTTATAATGACTTTCTGCCTACATATTTCGACCCCGTGGTTGGGCATGTTATGGCAAATGAGATTATAGTAAGGATAAAGAAAGTATGACAGATACGATAAAAAAATGGGGAATGCTTATAGATTCAAGCAAGTGCATCGGCTGCCATTCGTGTACGGTTGCGTGCCAAAACCAAAATGAGCTTCCTCCCAGAGATAATTTTAATCGTATTGAGGAAAGGGAGTACGGCAAATTCCCGAATTTCAGCAGGAGGTTTCTGCCTGTACAGTGCCAGCACTGCGACAATCCACCGTGTGTAAAGGTGTGTCCGGTGGGGGCCTCATATAAACGGCAGGACGGCGTAGTGATGGTTGATGCACAAAAGTGTATCGGGTGTAAGTACTGTCTGCTGTCGTGTCCGTATAATGTAAGAGTGATAAGTGAGGAGTACGGGCATGTGCATAAATGTAATTTTTGTATAGAAATGGTTTTAAAGGGTGAGAAACCGGCATGTGTTACCACGTGTCCTATGGGGGTCAGGGTATTTGGCGATCTCAACGACCCAGGCGGTGAGATTTCAATAGCACTTGCAAAAGTAAGCCATATCCGGCTGCTTAAAGAGCTCAATACAAAACCATCTATTTATTATGTTATAAAATGAACACAGCGGAGGTTTGTAGATTGCTTGCATGGCTTGTAAATGAGCCGGATAAGGAGATCGTTGATTTTATTAACGATGGGACGCTTTATAACACGATTTACGGATATTTTCTTGCTAACAGTATTAACTCAGGCAACATAGCACAGCTTAAAGATGAAAACATTACATTTGACAGTCTCTGCATGAAATATTACGGCAGTTTTAACGACAGAGGGGTCAGCTTGGTTGAATCGGTGTATAAACCGTGGAGCACTGAGCCCGGAAGCGGTAATTCCTCAAAGGGCTTTCTTATGGGAGATTCGGCGCTCCATATGAGTTTCTTATATGAGAGTTTTGGAATTGAGATACCGGAGGCCTACGCCTGTATGCCGGACCATCTTGCTCTTGAACTGGATTTTCTGTCTTTTTTATATGACAATTACCCCTCCACCCATGCACAGTTGTTTATGAGCGAACATCTGAACTGGATTCCATCATTGATTGATGAAGCTGTTAAAAATAAGATGGATGAGTTTTATTTATCAGTTTTAAGAATAACAGACGATTTTATTTGTTTTGAAAAGAATGCGGCTAATGAGGTATTTGCATGAAAAATCTGATAACGGCAGTGATTTTTACTTTAATTGTGACGGTGTTTCTTGCTTTTAACGGCTACAATAAGAAAAGTACAGAGTTATTTTCCAATAGCTCAACTTATGACGTTACCATTTGGAAAGAGTTAAAGGAAACGGCTGTTAAGACGGATAATATAACATGGTTTAGGGACAAAACGCTTGCCACCGGTACGGATGCAGCCCCTAAGCTTGCCAATAGTTGAGGTTAGGAGGTTGACTCTCTTAGGGTAAGAGAGAAGGAACATGAACCAAATATATTGGAATTATATAATAGTCTTCTACCTGTTTAGTGCGGGGATAAGTGCCGGAGCTGTGCTGGTTGGCTCAATAGCAAAGCTTACCGATGCCGGTAAATATCGTCAGACGGCTAAAACAGCAGCTTTGATTGCGCCGTTTCCAATAATGGCCGGAATGCTTGGGCTTGTGTATGATTTGGAAAAACCGTTGTATTTTTGGCGACTGTTGACTCATTTTGAGCCAACCTCGGTTATGTCTGTAGGTGCATGGATTATTTTCTTGTTTTCTATTATTTCCACCGTCAACTTTATTGTGGTCTTGCCTGAAAGATACGATTATTTAAAGATACGAAATTTGTTTGATGTTGCTTTGCTAAGCAGGCTGATAAATGTATCGGGATTTATTTTAGCCTTTGTAACCGCCACATACACAGGGCTTCTTTTAAGCACTCTTGTAGCAAGGCCGTTGTGGAACTCTCCGGTACTGCCCCTCATGTTTATGTTTTCAGCGGTCATTGACGGCATTGCCGTAGTGCGTTTAATCCACATGTTTTCGAAATCAGAGGACGTTCAACAGGACAACCACTTGCTTCACATCATGGACATAGTGCTGTTGTTTCTGTTGCTGCTGTCGCTTCTTTTGTTTTTATTTGGACTATATAATTCTTCCGAGTATGCACGGGGTTCACTTTCTGTAGTGTTAAGCGGAGAGCTGAGGGTTTCGTTTTTAATCGGCGTACTATTGTTGGGAATTATTGTTCCGGCTTTGTATGGGGTGTATGAGTTTTTTAGCGGAAATGCTCAAAGTGGCAGCTTTAAAATAATAGCTCTGCTCTGTACACTTATCGGCGGCTATATGCTCAGGTATGTTGCCATTTACGCCGGCCAGATAACCGGTGTCGTGTTTTAAGACTAAGTTGCATTCAATTGTCTAACTTCGTTGACAAAGTCAACGAAGTTAGACAATTGAATTAGAATTGGAATAATTCCCCGTACTTATCTTTACCTTCTTTATTAGTGTATAATTTCTTCTAAAGGAGAGTATATTGAAAAATATTTCAAAAGTTATAACAGCTCTTGTTGTGACGACGGCTTTAGCGCTTGTGTTTGTTTACTTAAACAATATGTATAAGGGGACGGCCGGAGCGCAAATATATAAAAAGACAAAGATTGCCATGGATACGTCAATTACGATTACGGTTGTGGCTAAAACTCAGGATGCGGCTGAAAAGGCTATAAGTGAGGCATTTAAAAAAGTTGACTACTATGACAACCTTTTTAGTTTTTTCCTGCCGGATAGCGAGGTGTCGCTGATTAATAAAAATGCCGGTATTAAGCCGGTTAAGGTCTCTGAAGATACGTTTGAATTAGTGCAAAAATCTGTGGAGACAGCAGTGTTAACAGAAGGGGCTTTTGATGTAACAATCGGGCCTGTAATGGTATTGTGGGATTTTGCTAAGGCAATTAAACCCGATGAGGAGGCAATAAAAAAACAGCTGCCACTGGTTGATTACAGAAATATAGTTTTAGATGCGGGACAGTCAACCGTCATGCTGAAGCAAAAAAAAATGCTGCTTGATTTGGGGGGTATTGCCAAGGGATATACAGCGGATAAGGTCGTTGAGGTACTTAAAGGGGCCGGTATAAACTCCGGCATTGCAGCAATGGCCGGGGATATAAAAACCTTCGGCACAAAACCAGACGGCACTGCGTGGTTTGTCGGAGTCAAAAAGCCAAGGGCGGCTCCGGGAGACCTCAAAGGCATTTTAAAACTTAAAGACCAGGCAGTGTCAACCTCAGGGGACTATGAGCGTTTTTTTGTTTCAAACGGACAACGTTACCACCATATATTAAACCCTGAGACCGGCTACCCGGCGCCGGAGTTTCAAAGCGTTACCATAGTAAATCCTGAGGGCGTTACGACAGATTCCCTCTCAACCGCCGTGTTTGTGATGGGGAAAAAAAAGGGGCTTGAATTTGTAAAGAAACATAACCTGAAAGCATTCCTAATCTACAGCGATAACACAACCTATATTACGGATAACCTTAAAGGGGAATTTGAACAGGAAAATTTTAACTAACCGGTTGACCCCTGGTGATTTAGCGCTTTTTTTATTTTTAATAATCATCTCACTCACAGGCTTGTATCATGTCTCTAAAGGGGTAACATCAGGAGGAGTTGTAAAGATAGAGGTCAACAATAAACTCCTTTATCGGTATTCACTAAATGAGGACAGAAGGATAACATTGCAATTTATAGAGATAGAGATAAAAGGCGGGCGGGTTGCCGTCATAGGAGCCGACTGTCCAAATAAGATTTGTGTAAAACAGGGTTTTATTGACCGTGGAGCAATCATATGCCTGCCCAATAAAACCGTCATCACTGTTGAAGAACACGGCACAGGGAAAGGCACACGAGGTGTTGATGCAACAACGTGAGAAATACACTCTTGCAATGCTCAGTGCCTTTGCTGTTGCCATCTCGGGGTTTGAGAGGTTTATACCAACCCCGGTGCCGTGGCTGAGGTTTGGTCTGGCTAACACAATTGTTCTGATTACGCTGCTTCTTTACGGCTTCAAGGCTGCATTTACAGTTTCTCTTATAAGAGTGATTGGGGGCTCTGTTATAACCGGAACTTTTCTAGGGCCGGCCTTTGTGCTGAGTTTAAGTGGGGGCATACTAAGCATATCGGCAATGGGGGCTGTTTACAGGATTATGCCGGGCACCTTCAGCCCAATAGGGCTCAGCCTCATTGGAGCACTGTTTCACAACCTGGGGCAAATAACGTCGGCTTATTTCTTGTTTATACAAAACCTCAGGGCAATATTGATAATTACGCCGGTTATAATTTTTTTAGGGACACTCACCGGTGCAGTTAACGGAATAGTTAGTGCAATGGCACTTGAGCGCTTGAAAAAAACTCAGGATAACGTACACAATAGCTGATGGTGGTAACATGTCCGATATGCGGGAAAGAAGTTAAGTGGCAGGACAGTCCGTACAGGCCGTTTTGTACGCAAAGGTGTAAATTAACGGACCTTGGTAAGTGGGCGGACGGGGAGTACCGGATTGCCGCCGGCCCGCTTGATGAAAAAGCAAAAAACGGGGAACCCCCTGACGATACAGAGGAGGATTAAGATGGTAAAAGTGGCGGTAGCCGGAGCATCCGGCAAAATGGGACAGAGAATAGGGGCGTTGGCGGTTGAGCATCCTGAAATAACCCTTACCGGAGCTTTTGAGAAACACGGACACAGCGCAATTGGCAAAGACTTTGCGGATGTGGCAGGTGGCGCAAAAACCGGAGTTTCCATAAGTAATTTGTCAGAGGCACTAAAGGCGGCCGATGTGGCTATCGAGTTTACGGCGGCGGAGGCAACACTGGAAAACTTAAAAACCTATGCCTCACTGAAAATCCCTGTTGTGATAGGCACAACCGGTTTGAGTGCCACGCAAATTGATGAGCTTAAACAGTACGCTAAGACTATTCCCATAGTGTTTGCTCCCAACATGTCGGTGGGAGTAAATCTTCTTTTAAGAATATTAAAAGAGGTAGCTTCAACCCTTGGGGATGACTACGATGTGGAGATAGTGGAAGCACACCACAGACTTAAAAAGGACGCCCCCAGCGGAACTGCTATAAAGATGGCTCAGGTAATTGCGGAGTCTCTGGGAAGAGATATCAATGAGGTTGGCGTTTTTGAGCGTAAGGGCATAATCGGGGAAAGATCAAAAAAGGAAATCGGAATCCAGACAGTCAGAGCCGGTGATATTGTAGGCGAGCACACTGTAATGTTTGGCGGCCTGGGTGAAAGAATTGAGATAACCCACAAGGCCTCAAGCCGCGATACCTTTGCAAGGGGTGCGTTGCGGGCCGCTGTCTGGATTAAGAACAAACCGGCAGGATTATTCGATATGCAAGATGTACTGGGGTTGAAGTAATTAACCGCCACAATTAAATAAATGCTGATTAATACTAAGTTGCAGTCTTCTGAAGTAAACGCAGGCGGCAAGGAAAAAAGCTACGGCTCCCCTTACAGGGGATTCCCCTTTTAGGGGAGAGAGTACGGCGAGGAGCTTTTGATGACGCCAAAAAGGTTAGGGGATAGAATGCGGCTTAGTATAAGGAGATTACAGTGAAAAAACATCATGTCTGTCCGTGGTACCTGGCTTATGCTTTTGACAATCCGCTGAGAAACCTTGTGCATGAACCCAAAAGACTTCTGTCGCCTTATGTAAAGGAAGGGATGAGGGTGCTGGATATTGGATGCGGAATGGGATATTTTTCAATCGGGATGGCTAAACTTGTCGGGGACGGCGGAGCAGTCATCTCTGTGGATTTACAGCAGAAAATGCTTGATGTGCTGATAAAAAGAGCAAAACGGGCAGGTGTCGACAGCCGCATTTCAACGGTGCTTTGCAAGGACAATAGCTTAGAGGTCACCGGCAAGGTGGATTTTGTGCTTGCCTTCTGGGTTGTTCATGAGGTGCCGGAGCAGGATGGGTTGTTTAACCAGGTTAAAACTGTTTTAAATCAGGGAGGTAAAATGTTTATTGCAGAGCCCAAAATACACGTCTCAGAAAAGGCATTTAAAGACTCCCTTGAAATAGCAAAAAAATATGGATTTTCTGTGGCGGCAACTCCTGAGACATTTATTAGCCAAAGTGTTGTGCTTACATTAAACTCATAATACCGGTAGAAATATGTTCATTATCAATTTGATAAAACAGGGATTGCCACACCTCTGTCACTTAGGCACATCCCGCCACCGAAAAACAGCGTTTTTAAAGGTGGAAATTATCAAAAGATGAAAAAACTATTACTAATAATATTTCTTACATTAACTCTGAATGATGCCGCAGCTCTTGAGATAACCGGCATCTATATCAGGGGTGAAGCCGGTATCAGCGGTAAAAAAATATCCAAACCGGTTAAGGTAACCTCTCCTCATTTAGTGATACGGGTGGATGGGGCACCTGATGGTTTTTGTTTAGAGCGCACAACTAAAACCGGCAATGAGGTTCTCTGCACGGGTACCGAAATTACAGGCAAAATCCTGCAGCCGGGGACATACACCGTTTTCCCCTCTCCCCCTGCGGATAAACGCAGAGAAACCGTATCTGTTTACTTGCAGCCGGTTTTAAAGAAAAAAACAGGGAAATAATCCTTAAACGTGATGGCTTTTCTTGATAGCCATAAGAAGATGATCTCTGAGGATTTTAAGAGAGGTAAACATCGCCTGAGGTATTTTAATGTCCCCTGCACGGGGTTTGTCGGCATAGAGAATTCCAATGGGTTTATCATCAACTGTGAGGTGCAGCAACATAAATGTCTGTGAATCAAAAAGTTTTCTGTACCAATCCGGAATACGTGACCTGACGTTGGGGTCGTTTATGTCCTGAATAATTATATCTGTCCTCTTTGACAGTACCAGATTAAACACATCGCTTGCACCGGTAAGTTTAAACTTGAAATCTGGGATTATCTCTTTGATATTGTCGCCAAGGCCGTACCTCCCTGATACATAAAAATCCGCAGTGTTTTTAACACAAAAAATGACACGGCTAAACCCCATAGCATTGTACATTACCTGGATTATTGCATTTAATATGTCATTAAAGGAGCGCCCCTGCAAAATATAATTAGAAATATCCACTATCCCCTTGTTTAGCAGAGTATCGGCGTTTTCAGGCATTTCCCGGTACTCGGAGCAATACAAAGCTTTTATCATTTTAGGCTCATCCGCCACTATTTTGCTCTGAGCTTTTTTTATAGTGTTTTCATCCAGCGCTCTTAATTTCTCAACAGCGGCAGTTAGTTTTTCCACAGATAATACTTGAGTGATTTTGGGATCAAGTCCGGACATATACTCAGAGAGGTCCTTAATGGAAATATCCGCTATATGTGCCATCTTGTCTCTGGATACATCAAAGCAGTCTTTATATCGTCTCAGAAACATGGCAAAACTTTCAGATATACCCTCAGTGTTGTTAGTCATCAGAATCCTGCTCATTTCGTTGGCAAAACAAACCAGTGTATGTTTTTTCTCAATTGCAAATCTGGGAACCGGCACGATTTTGTCTTTTATGGGTTTCATTGTCTGAAGCATCTCCTTAGAAAAACTCCAGTCATCGGCGATAATTATTCCAATATCCTCATAGCTTTTGCCCAAAACCGTTCTTGAGGCCTCAAGCTCGCTCATCTTCTTTTTTTCCATCATGATTTTTATATTTTGTGCCTCCTTTGGCATGAGAAAGGTGACAAGGAGGCGTCCTAAATTATGAAATACAGAGTATATGAATATCTCCTCGGTATTTCTGATACCCGTTACCTCGGCCATCTCCCGCGCAACGGAACCGCTTAGATATGAGCCGAGAATTTCTTCCTTAAGGCGCATGGCGGATGTTTTATCCTTTAAACTTTCAAACAGCAACAAGGACAGTGCTATGTTTTTTACCTTTTCAAATCCAACAACAAACACAGCTCTTGATATTGTATCAATCTTGCCGCTTCCCTGAGCTGAGGCATAAGCAAAGGTGTTAACCTTTTTCAGCAGCTTATTAGTTATTGATATGTCATCAAGGATATCGCCGGTGAGGTCGGCAATAGAGGTTATCTCATACTTTGACGCTTTTTGGCTTACCATTGTGACTGCACGAGAAAGCGCAGGGAAATCATTTGAGTCCTGAAGCCTCTTCTTTAAAATAGTTATCGCATCTGTTTTCTTTTCAGTCATAGAATTCGTCTTTTTTACGGAATTCCTTTAATATAAATTCCCATAAGCCTCCACAAAGCCGTTAACTACTTATCGTCTCTTCTCTGACAGTAGTTTAACACTTTACACAGATAGTGTCTATTTATTTTACATGGGCAGCCTACCGTGACACCCTTATTACCCCATCTGTGGACAGAAGTTTGTTGATAAGATTAGCAAGTTGTGTCTTATTGCTAACCTCAAGTGTAAAAACAAAATGGGCATGTTTGTCCTGAGCCGTCCTTGCCTCAAGATGGGACAGATTTATATTAAAAGTGGAGATTACATTGCTGAGGCTTGCAAGGATTCCGGGTTTGTCAATAGTTTCAACATAAACCCTTGCCGTGGTTGTTGATGTGGTCTCAGTGTTCCATGTCAGAGTGACAAACCTTGCCTCATCCAAAGAGAGCTTTTGTGAATTATTACACTCCTCCCTGTGAATCGTTACGCCTTTGCCCTTTGTGATAAAGCCGACTATCTTATCTCCGGGAACAGGATAGCAGCACTTTGCTGTTGTGTAAAGCAAGTTGTCTATGCCGGTTATATGAATTCCTCCACTGAGCCTGCCGGTTGGCTTGTGTGTTTTGGGAACAAATGGAGTTTCATCTTTAACCTCAGGGTTAATGCGGTTTATTATCTGTTTTGGGGTAATTTTCCCAAATCCCACGGAATACAGTAATTCATCAACGTTTTTGAGGTTGAAGGATTCAGCCACTTCCTGCATCTTTTTAGATTTTAGTATAGGGACCTTTATGTTGTTTTTTGTAAAGGCAGTCTCAAGCAGATTTGAGCCAAGGTGAACACCTTGCTTCATTTGTTCGGTTCTAATCCAGTGCCGTATCCTGTTTTTGGCCTTATGAGTAACGACAAAGTTAAGCCAGTCTCTGCTGGGAGTGTGTGAGGGAGATGTAAGGATTTCAACTGTATCGCCGTTTTGCAATTGGTACTTAAGTGCAACAATTCTTCCGTTTACACGTGCCCCTGCACATTTGTTACCAACCTGAGTGTGCACAGCATAGGCAAAATCCACAGGGGTTGAGCCAACCTGCAGCTCTTTAATATGCCCTGCCGGTGTGAAGGCAAACACCACGTCTGAGAGCACCTCGCCTTTGAACATCTCCAGAAATTCGCGGGCGTCGTTAGAGTCGCGTTGCAGGACAACCATGTTTTTCAGCCAGTCCATATAGGTGGAGTCCAACTCATCTGTTTTCCTATCACGTTCTTTTTCCTTTTCCTTATATAGCCAGTGAGCCGCTATGCCCTTTTCTGCAACAAGGTGCATTTCCTCTGTTCTGATCTGAAACTCCACCCGCTCCCCGTTGGGCCCAAGCACAGTGGTGTGAAGAGATTGGTACATGTTTGACTTAGGCATCGCCACGTAGTCTTTAAACCGCCCGGGCACCGGTACCCACAACGAATGGATAAGACCTAAAATCATATAGCACTGTGCTTTGGTATGCGTTACGATTCTTAAACCTAAAACATCGTTTACCTCTTCAAAGGATATCCTCTGGCTTTGCATTTTCTGAAATATCCCGTAGAGGTTTTTAACGCGTCCGCTTACCCTTGCAGGTATCGTGTGCTGGCCTGCCGTCTCCTCTATTGTGGCGGCAAGTTTTCTTATAAAAGCCTCGCGCAGCTCCTTTTTGGCTTCCACCTTTTTATATAACTCATCATAAAGCTCCTGGTACAGGTACTTAAACCCAAGGTCTTCAAACTCTGATTTAAGCCATCCCATACCGAGACGGTTCGCTAAGGGAGCATAGATATCAAGGGTCTCGGCGGCTATTGTCTTTTGCTTTGCTGCAGGCATAAACGCAAGTGTCCTCATGTTGTGGAGTCTGTCTGCAAACTTAATGAGCACTACCCTTACGTCCTCCGCCATTGCTATAAACATACGCCGGAAGTTCTCCGCCTGTGCCTCTTCACGTGTTTTAAACTCCATACGTTTCAGTTTTGTCAGAGATGTAACCATAAAGGCAACGTCGGAGCCGAAAATGTCTTCTATGTCGGCTACAGTGGTATCAGTGTCCTCAACTGTGTCGTGTAAAAAACCAGCCACAATCGTCTTACAGTCCATGTGCATATCCGCCAAAATTGATGCCACAGAAAAAGGATGGTCAAAGTATGGTTTGCCCTCTTTGCGTAACTGTTGACAGTGCGCCTCCTCAGTGAAATGATATGCTTTGCTTATCAGCGAGATATTGGCATCCGGTGAATACGCTACTATCTTCTTGAGTAACCGGTCTAATTTTATTATCTCATCTTTCATAACACCAGTAATTATATTATACAATGATTTTTTGATTTTATTACAGTAGTTAAATACCAAGTTGCAGTCAATCGTTAAATACCAAGTAGCAATCAAACAGAGGATTTTTTTTTTACTTTTTGCTATAATCTTTATATGGCGGAGAGACCAAAACATAAGCGTGCGCACCTGATAATTGAGGGCAGGGTTCAGGGTGTGTGTTTCAGGTCATTTACGATGGAAACCGCACGGAGGGAAAATGTGCGGGGATGGGTTAAAAACCTCAATGACGGCGACGTTGAGGCTGTATTTGAGGGGCCTGAAAGCTCGGTGGCGGCAGTGGTGGCAGCCTGTTATAAGGGGCCCCCGGGAAGTCTTGTTACTAATGTAAAGTTAACGTGGCAAGAGTATGCGGGGGAGTTTGAAACTTTCACAATCAGGCACTAGTATAGTGTTTAAGCAATAGATGGCTGCCGTTAACTGTGACTTTTGCGGCTGTCAAATACCAAAGCCTTGCCTGCCACAAATTACACATAATGATAAACACTACAGTGTATTTTTCTGCAGTAATTGCAACACCGGTATGACCTACCCCCAACCCGATTCCTCAGAGCTGGCAAAACTTTATGAGGTCGGCAAGTACCGTGAAAAAAAAGGCAGGAGGTTCGTTCCGTTTGTCGAGGATTTTATATATATATTCAGGGTTTTGCGCAGGCGGCGTATAGAGCGATTTGTTAAAAACGGAGCGATTCTCGATATAGGCTGCGGACGCGGCCTGTTTCTTTACATCATGAAACAAAAGGGCTGGGACGTCTCCGCCGTGGAGTTTGATGAAATAACTGCTGCAAATGTGTCGGAGACTTTCAGGATTAACTGCATATCCGGACATCCGGACACATGGAATTTCAAACCCGCCTCTTTTGATGTTATAACATTAAACCACGTACTTGAGCATGTGCCATGGCCCCTTGAAATGCTTAATAAGTGCAACAGCCTGTTAAAACCCGGCGGCCTTATTGTCGTTTCCGTACCTGATTTTTCAAGCGTTCAGGCATCATATGGTAAAGAGAACTGGTTTCACCTTGATGTTCCTTACCACCTTACACACTTTACCGAAAACGGCCTGAAAAGTGTTTTGGAGCAGCATGGTTTCAAAATTATAAAAATACGGCGTTTTGACCTTGAGTACTCACCGTTTGGCTGGCTGCAAAGTCTTTTAAACTCCTCTGGAATAAGGAAAAACCTCCTGTACTCATATATCCTTGATATGGAATGGGCAAAAAAGCGCCTTAGGAATGTTTCAAGATTATACATATTTATAATAGTTTTTTTATTGATGTTTTTTGCACCCTTATCCCTGTTCCTCTCACTTTACGAATCATATGTGATAAAAAAAGGCGGTGTCGTGGAATTTTTTGCTGTAAAAAAGACGTAAAAAGGGCAGAGCTATCCCAGCCATTTGACGTACTTTTGATTATTTGCTAACATATTTTCAGGTACTCGTCAAAAATGAGAAAAAAATTTATATATCAGACTTTAACAGGATATACAGATGATTTGTTTAGTTGAAGCGTTGCGTTACAGATGCTTGAGGTATATCAAAAAAGATATTGGCAACTTTCATATTTTCTCAGCGAAACAGCCGGCCTTGTAAATGTATATGTTCTTATGTTATAAAAGAGTAATCTTATGATTTTAGGGAAGAAAGTAGCGGTGGTGATGCCGGCCTATAATGCTGAGAAGACACTTCAGCAGACTTATGATGAAATCCCCCACGATTATGTGGATGAAATCATCGTTGTGGATGACGCCTCGCGGGACAGTACCCCTGAGGTAGCCAAAAGCCTTGGCCTTAAGGTAATTGTACACGAAAAAAACCGCGGTTACGGCGGCAATCAAAAGACCTGTTACAAAAACGCCCTTATAGGAGGGGCGGATGTTATCGTTATGCTGCACCCCGACTACCAGTACTCGCCTAAACTTGTAACAGCACTTGCCGCTATGGTTATCTCCGGCCATTACGACGTCGCCCTTGGCTCAAGAATCCTGGGTGGGGACGCCCTCAAGGGTGGTATGCCCACATATAAATACATATCCAACAGGTTTTTAACATTTTTTGAAAATATCCTGCTGGGCATTAAACTCTCGGAGTACCACACAGGTTTCAGAGCTTTCAGCAGGAAAGTCCTTGAGACCATTCCTTTTGAAAATAACTCGGATGATTTTATTTTTGATAACCAGATGATTGTCCAGGCTCTGCACTTCGGCTTTAAAATCGGCGAGATTAGCTGCCCTACCAAGTATTTTGAAGAGGCCTCCTCTATAAATTTCTCCCGTAGCGTCACATACGGCCTTGGTGTTATGGGCGCATCTGTACAGTATTTTCTTCAAAAGAAAAAAATTGCGAATTATAAAATATTTGAAAGTAATAAACCTTGATATATTAAGTATTTTATATAGGCATATTTAAAATTTATTCATGCAATCCGTCTCATTTGGAAAAACCGGACTTAAGCACGCAAATACGGCAGCGGCGCTTATTCTCTTTGTTGTCAGTGTTTTGGTATATTTGCCGGTGCGTCAAAACGGTTTTGTCAAATATGACGACCAGCATTATATAACGGCAAACCGGCAAATACAGCAGGGACTTACCACCTTAAACATTAAATGGGCGGCAACCGGAATTGTCGATGGCAACTGGTTTCCTCTTACTGTTATATCACACATGGCGGATATTTCCCTTTACGGGTTAAACCCCAAAGGCCACCATATGACAAACGTTCTGATTCACGCCCTAAACTCGGTAATGCTCTTTTTTGCACTAATTGCCTTAAGGCAAACATTACGGCAAGGTGCGTTTATCTCACTGCTTTTTGCCATACATCCTGCTCACGTTGAATCCGTTGCGTGGGTGGCTGAAAGAAAAGACGTCCTGTGTGCCTTTTTTTGTTTTTTAACGATTTATTTATACGTCAAATATATAAATAAACCTTTTTTTTTAAGATACCTTACCGTAATTGCTTCACTTTCTTTGGCGCTTATGTCAAAGCCTATGGCTGTAACCCTGCCATTTGTATTGTTATTGTTTGATTTTTGGCCGCTTAACAGAATTAAATCGCCCACGGACTTCTTCAGAGCCTTTTTTGAAAAAACCCCTCTTATTTTACTAATAGTAATATCCGGTGTTATAACGTTTAATGTACAAAAAGTAAGCGGTGCTCTTACCCCCCTTACATTGGACTACAGAATAGAAAATGCCGTCATTTCCTACGCCGCCTATGTCTGGAAATTGTTTATTCCTATAAACCTGAGCGTCTTATATCCACTACCACTGAAAATTTCAAAAACCGCTTTTTTTGTTTCACTGGTTTTCGTTATTTCTGCCACGGTGTTGTCTTTATGGAAAATCAAAAGCAAACCATATATTTTTACCGGATGGTTTTGGTTTTTGGGTATGCTTGTGCCCACAATCGGAATAGTCCAGGTTGGGCTTCAATCAATGGCTGACAGATACACCTATGTGCCATATACCGGTTTATTTTTGATTATAGCTAATTTGTTTAGCTCTTTATATAATAAATATGAACGTCTCAAACCGGCATTTTACACCGTAACGGCAGCGTTTATTGTTTTTTTATTATCACTGACCCTAAACCAGCAAAAACACTGGACTGACAGCATAACACTCTTTAAACATGCTGTGATGGTTACTAAAAATAACTATGTGATGTACTCCAACCTTGGGGTAGCCCAGGCTCTGGAGGGAAAACCTGTGGAGGGTGCTGAGTCACTAAAGAAAGCTATAGAGATTAATCCTAACTTTTCAGATGCTTACACAAACCTTGGCACCATATATTTGTTTCAATTAAAGGAGATTAAAAAAGCGGCTGAATGTTTTAATAAATCAATCAGCCTAAGCCCTAACAATGCGGATGATTATAACGGGCTTGGCGTAGCACTGGCCCTTAGTAACCGAGGGCGGGAGGCAATTGCCTATTTTGATAAAGCCCTGGCTTTAAACCCACAACACATGGATGCTGAAAGAAATAAACAGATTGCCCTTAAATCTATAACAAAAACACAATCCCGCCAAAGATGATATCCTCTACAACACCTCCTCAATACTACTTTAATATTGCCTTGGCAGTAAGCCTTGTGCTGCTGTGCATAACTGTATTTTATCCATCTCTGAATAATGCTTTTGTTCATTACGACGACCCTAAATACGTAACAGGCAATCCTCATGTCCTTAAGGGTGTAACAGTGGAAAATATAAAATGGGCACTTACCGCACATGTTGATTCCAATTGGTTTCCATTGACTTTAATATCACATATGACAGACGTATCCATTTTTGGACTTAACCCCCGCGGCCATCACGCTACAAACCTTTTTTTCCACTGTGCAAACACTCTCTTAGTATTTCTGCTGTTTTCTTTCCTTTTAAAGTCCACAACACGGGCTTTTCTTATTGCCGCTCTCTTTTCAGTGCATCCACTTAAGGTGGAATCTGTTGCGTGGATTTCTGAAAGAAAGGACGTCCTTAGTGCATTTTTCTTTTTATTATCTCTGTCGGCATATAGCCTCTATGCCGGTGGAAAGAGAGCTTTATACTATCTGCTTGCCTTTCTTGCCTTTGCCCTTTCCCTTGCATGTAAACCTATGGGAGTAACCTTACCTTTTTTGGCGTTGCTTTTGGATTTTTGGCCGTTAAAAAGACTTGCAGGCGCTAAATCTATAATTAACCTGGCTATCGAAAAATTACCGTTTATGATGCTCTCCGTCATCTCAAGCGTAATCACTCTGCATGTCCAGAAAGAGGGCGGCTCCATTAGTTCTATTTCTCTTTCAGCAGCCTCTATGAATGCAGTCGTTTCATATGTTAAATATATCTACAAAATGTTTATTCCTCTGAACCTCTGTGTTCTCTACCCGCTTCCTGAGACCACAGAGCCCTCAACTTTCACTGCCGCCCTGTTGGTGTTAATTGTCATCTCCGTCGTTTCCGTTTTACTGATAAAAACAAATCCGTACATTTTTACCGGATGGTTTTGGTACATCGGAATGCTGGTGCCGGCAATAGGAATAGTGCAGGTAGGTGTGCAGGCTATGGCGGACAGATATGTTTATATGCCATATACCGGCCTTTTTTTGATTGCTGCAATGGTGCTTCCGTACAAGGATGAGTATCGGAAGTATTTGACGGTATTTTATCCAGTTTTGGCGGCATTAGTGTTATTGTCTTTAAGTTTTGTCACAGTAAAGCAGATAAGATATTGGCAAAACAGTGAGACGCTGTTTGTCCATGCTATTGAGGTGACTGAAAACAACCAGGTTATGAATGTAAACTTGGGCCTGTACCTGGCGGAGACCGGCAGGGCGGAGGCAGGGATTGAGTATATTAAGAGAGCCATTGCTATAAATCCACGCATTTTACAGGCTCATATAAACCTTGGAACAATTCTGTTGTTTCAGTTGAAAGATATAAACGGTGCTAAAGAGGCATTTGTAAAAGCACTGGAAATTAATCCTTTAAGTGCTGATGCCTTAAGCGGCCTTGGTGTTGCATATGCTTACTCAGGGCGGCCTGAGCAGGCAATTGAGTTTTTAGAAAAAGCTGTAAGAATTGCCCCCGATATGGAGATGGCACGAAAAAATCTGATAAGTGCATATCTGCTGAAAGAAAAAATGCAGGAGATACAATAATGGTTTGCCCTGACAACGAGACTGTGTTAAGAGATGCCCTCAAACTTTGTGAAAAAGCTATAGAAGCAGCCCCTCGGAACTCCCAGTGCTGGAATGAAGCCGGATTAATTTATATGAAATGTGCAAATTACAAAAAAGCAATAGAATGTTATGAACAGGCTTTAAGCATAGATAAAGCCGCTTATGGTGATAAGCACCCGACAGTGGCCATAAGACTAAACAATTTGGGCGCTGCGTGGAAACATTGCGGGCAGTTCAGCAAAGCTATCGAGTTTTATAACCAGGCCTTAAGCATTGATAAGTCGGTTTACCGTAATAATCACCCTAAGGTAGCGATAAGACTATATAATCTGGGTGCTGTATATTGCACCACAGAGCAGTTTGATAAAGCTGCCATATTGTTTAAACAATCACTGGATATTTTCAAAAATACATTAGGCATCGCTCATCCATCTACAAAGACAACGGAGGAGCATTTAACACAGGCTCTGGAAAAGTTAAAGAATCAAACTACCGATACCAATTCGCAGTCAGAAGTAAACACAGGCGGCTGGGAGAAAGCGCCGCCGCCTCTTTAGGGGAGCGTACGCCCAGGAGCTTTTGACAAAGCCAACGAAGTTAGACTTCTAACTGCAACTTGGTATTAAGACATTTTTTTAGCTAAAACTTTTAAAATTAAATCATATTGACATAAATAATTATTATTTGTATAATTACACAGTGAAAGGGGTAGTATTGCAGGAACCAAAGATAAAAAGATGTGTGCCTGAAAGAAGATAGAATGTCTGTTTTTTCAGGCTGCAAAGTCCCGACGGAGTTATTTAAAAGATAGATGATAAAGTTAATTTTGGCCAATAAGAAATGTTTGTTGGTAGATGATTTCTCAGAGTTCAGGTATTCAGTTAAGAAGATGCTGCAATCTCTTGGGGCAACAGATGTGGATGATACCGGTGACGGTGATGAGGCTATAGATAAAATAGCGTTGAAAGGATATGATTTAATCCTTTGCGATTATAACTTAGGTGAGAATAAACGAGACGGGCAGCAAATCCTTGAGGAAGCAAAGCACAAGGAAATCCTTAAATACTCCGCCATATTCATCATGATTACAGCAGAGAATACAATGAGGATGGTTATGGGCGCTATGGAGTACAAGCCGGATGATTATCTTACAAAGCCTTTTACAAAAGAAGGCCTGTTGGGGCGGCTTGAGAAAATCATGGAAAAGAAAAAGGACTTTGAAACCATAGATAAAGCTCTTGCCCGTAAGGACTACCACTCAGCGCTCAGACTTTGCAATGAAAAAATTCAGTCCAAGCCCAAAAACATGTATGAATTACTAAAATTAAAAGCCGAACTCTCTATAACCGTAGGACAGTATTCAGAGGCTGAATCAATATATAGTCAGATAGTAAACATAAGAAGGCTGCCGTGGGCGCTGCTGGGGCTGGGCAAAGCCTTATACTACAACTCTAAATATATGGAAGCTAAGGAAACATTTCTTGAAATCATAGACGACAACAGATCCTTTGTGGAGGCCTACGACTGGCTGGCAAAAGTTCTGGAGGAGCTTGGTGATTTGAAAGAGGCGCAACGCATGTTGATGCTTGCACTTGAGTTGTCTCCAAAGGCAATCCTTAGACAGAAGGCACTTGCCGATATAGCGTATAAGAACAAAGACCTCAACACTGCCGAGAATTCATTTAAGCAAGCCGTAGATCTTGGTAAAAATTCATGTTTTAAAAGTGCTAAGGATTACACCGGTTTGGCACAGGTAATGATAGATAAGAAGACTCCTGAAAAGGCACTTAAGGTTCTTCAGGAGACAAAAACAATGTTTACGGCAGACCGTGAATCGAGTCTTCAGGCAAGTTTAATGCTGGGGATTGCGCATAAAGATCTCGGTAATGAAGCTGAAGTAAAGGCTGCCATAGATGAGGCTACTTCTCTCTATAACGGTATGAAGGGTTCAATAACATCGGAAGCGTCCCTTGATATAGCAGGTTCTTTCTTTAAACTGGGCGAAACCGACAAGGCTAATCAGGTGATGCAGGAAGTTGTAAGAAATAACCATGATAACGAAAAAATTCTAAAGAAAGCTCAGGAAATATACACTAATGCGGATATGCAGACAGAGGGTGAAAAAATGATTGCCGCTACGAAGCGGGAAATTATTAAGGTAAATAATGACGGGGTTATGCTGGTTAAATCAGGAAAGTTGAACGAGGCGATAGACTTTTTTGAAAAGGCAGCCACCGGTCTCCCTGAGAATAAAATCATCAATGCTAATGCCGCTCAAGCCATATTGATGTATATGCAGAAGTTTGGAAAGACAGATAAACATATAAACCAGGTACAGCGGTATCTCGACCAGATAAGAAAAGTTGATCCCTCTTATAAAAAGTATCAGGAACTTGTTGCCGTGTACAGAAAACTTGTGGAAGTGTAGGTGATTATGAAAACAGAAGAAAGAAGTATAGACTTTGCAACAATCCTTGCCTCAGCAGTGCATGATATGAAGAACTCTCTTAGTATGCTTCTAAATTATCTTGATGAGGTGGTGGACTATTTTAAGGAAATTGAGGTTCCTGAAGCCGTACAACTGACACACCTTCATTACGAAGCAAAACGTGTAAACAATAATCTTATACAGCTTCTGTCCCTCTACAGACTGGACAAGTCCATGTATTCCCTCAATATAACATACAATTCCGTAAGCGAACTTTTCAACGAACTGGTTGTACAAAACATGACAATGCTTGAGCATAAGAACATATCCTTTGAGACAGAGTGTGAAGACGATCTTTATTGGTTTTATGACCAGGATATGGTCGCCGGTGTGCTAAACAGCACTATAAACAATTCCTTCAGATACACAAAATCAAAGCTCAGGCTTGCAGCAATTGTTGAAGAGGGGTATCTGAAAATTACCGTAGAAGACGACGGCTGCGGTTATCCAAAGTCTCTCATGGAAACAACAAGCAACCATAGCGGTAAATCTATAAACTTTAACTCAGGTAGCACAGGTTTAGGCCTTTTCTTTGCTGAAATTGTTGCCGACTTCCACACGAACAAAAATAAAAAAGGATATATAACTCTGGCTAACGGGTGTACTTTGGGCGGAGGATGCTTTAGTTTGTACCTTCCTTAAAGAGTTTAACGTCTCGGAAGTGAAAAGTTGTAACGGTGCATGGTTTTAGCAACAATAAAATATTTGTATTTTATTTTGCCCGTGTCCAGCTCGGAATATTTTTCTACTCTGTATCCCCTGAGCCTCAGTTGGTTACCGCCGTTTGTCAGAGTTATTATATTTTCAGTGGGCACAACATATTTTCCTGTCACTGCGTCCTCATCCTCCTTGTGAACAAACAGGAGCACATCTAAATCCTGCCTTGTGTAAACCGGTAAAATCCCGGTCTTTGGAGTACTATTAATTTTATCCTGATATTCAGCGAATTCCCCTCCAAATTCATTTGTCAAAACAATCTCAGGTTTAAACCGGCAGGATGTTTGTGTTGAGAGATAAACAGGGTCTATCGTTATTGCATCTTTTAACCATGTGGGGAATTCCATAATCTTATATTCAAAGCTATCCACCCACACAGGCGTCCCGTCACCTACAAAACCCATAAATCTTGTGTTTACGGTTGTGCATGGTAAAATGAAAGAGACTATGTTTTTGTTTTGTTCATAATTCAGGGCATTTTCTATATCAGATGTTATCAAACCGCTTTTAATCCGCTGCAGGTAATGGAAATTCATAATTTTCGTATAGTAAAGCTCACCCTGCCGATTATATACCTTAGTGAGCATGACCTTCCAGCCGTATGCTCCGTAATTGGCGTTAATTCTTACGGGGACTTTCATACATTGCAGGATATTTTTTGTAAAGAGAATTAAAAATAAAACACCGATAAAAAATAAAACCGGTTTTATATACTTCCTGATATTAGAAATGATTACAAGGGCAAAGCAGATGCTTACAAAATTAACCATTATCTCCACCCACAGGTAATCCCGCAAGATAAAACGCGTTGCCCAAAAAGTGTTGATATACGTAAGCGTTGAGAGCAAAGCAAGTACCACCATCCGGCGTTTTTGTATTTCTACAAATTTAAATAAATAACCCAAAAACAGCAAAGATGTAAGAGCAATATTTACCGCAAAAAGAAATGGATTGTACATTATTTGTTCTGAAAGTTTTTTGAGATTGTATCCTGCTGAATTGCCCCCTATATGCTGAGGATTAAAAAATAAGGCCTTAATATCACTTAACATATACAGATAGGACAGACCTGAGTCTGGGTAAATCAAAAGATGAAGGAGAAAGGACAATATAAACCCTGACACAATAAAATTAGTTAAAAGCAAGGTTTTTCCCAAAGTGGTATTAATTTTGGGCATATAAAAAGCAAGTAAATTGTAAAGCAAATAGGTTGCCCATATCATGGTAAAAGCAACCGACACTTTTGTAAAGCCGTATGAATACTGATTAAGAGTTTCTACAGAATCCGGCATTTTTAGCATAAAAGCCTGAAAGAGAAAAATAAAAAAAACAGCGGTGTTAATAATACAAAAGTAAAAATTGGGACGAGCGGATATTTTCATCTCCTTGGTTTTTGACTCAGAGTAGTAATCCATGATAAGCACCATATACGGCACTATAAACATTATATAAATAACAGCCTGAACCTTTGTAAGTAAAGAAAGCCCTGTAGAGATTCCGCAAAGTACCAGGGCTGCGAGTTTTAGTGACCACCTCTGTGATTTTGCTGCATAAGAAGCAAAAAATATGGCGGCGCTCCAGTAGAAAACACAATACAACTCTGAGCGTATCAGGCTGCTGTGGTAGATGAGGGATTCCTCAAATCCAATGAAAGCGGCAATAAAGAGACTAATCCACCACTTTGGCTTAAAAATAATATTAACTGAAGCCCATAAGAGTAAAACCGTAAGGGCGGCAAGGAAGGGGGAGTGTCTGCGGTAAAAATCGGTAATTTCGGCAACCCCTGTAAGCGGGCTTACCGATTTGTATAGCTCATCATAGCCGGAGGTGGAAATGTAGCTTAGAAAAAAGGCTGCTTTTTGTGTAAAGTACAGTAATAACTTGATGCCAAAGCCTGGATGGGTGAGATTGCTGGGAAGCATGTTGCTGTTGATTTGTAAAAGGTCAAGGGCCACCTGATGGTCCATATCCCATATAAAATAAAACGGGTATGACCTGTTTATAGAATAATAACAAAAAAAAAGTACAACAGAGACAATTATAAACAGAGTTGTTTTAAGAGTTTTTTGATCGGTGAGGTCATTTCCCTCAATGGCAGGCTTTGTATGTTTACCGGATATGTCGGGCTCGTTAATCATTCTGTTATGGTTTGTCTGGTTTTGTCGGCTTCGTCACAAGCTCCTGGGCGTCTCCTCTAAAAGGGGAATCCCCTGTGAGGGGAGACGTCGCCCAGTTCCTTGCCGCCTGCGTTTACTTTTGAATTAGAATTGGAATTATGCCAGTTCAATTTGAGTTTCGTAAATAAGGTGCGGCCTGACATTATTAGTTATAGTTTCCTCGTTGATTATGCACTCCTTTATTCCACTTTGTGAGGGGATTTCATACATCACATCCAGCATAACTTCCTCTAAAATAGCCCTTAGTCCTCGTGCACCGGACTTGCGAACTATCGCCTTCTTGGCAATAGCCCTGAGTGCTCCGTCAGTAAACTTTAGCCTCACGTTTTCAAAAGACAGCAGCTTTTCATACTGTTTGACCAGGGCATTTTTAGGTTCTACAAGAATCTGCACCAGAGCGTCCTCACTTAGGGCATCAAGTGTGGCTATAACAGGCAGACGTCCAACAAGTTCAGGGATGAGTCCGTACTTTGTCAAATCCTCGGTAGCTACCTGCGATATTATATTTTCCCTTTTCTTTTTTGTATAAAGCTCTACACCAAAACCTACGGTGCTCTTTCCGGTTCTGTGTTCTATCACGTCCTCAAGGCCGTTAAAAGCGCCTCCGCAAATAAACAGTATATTGGTTGTATCCACCTGTAGGTAGTCCTGATGAGGATGCTTTCGTCCACCCTGAGGCGGCACGTTTGCTATCGTTCCCTCTATTATCTTAAGCAGTGCCTGTTGCACACCCTCCCCTGAGACGTCCCGCGTGATTGACGGATTGTCGGACTTCTTGCTGATTTTATCTATCTCATCAATATAAATAATTCCCTTCTGCGCTCTGTCAATATCCCCATTGGCTGCTTGCAGCAACTTTAGTATTATGTTTTCCACATCCTCGCCCACATACCCTGCCTCTGTCAAAGTGGTGGCATCGGCTATGGTAAATGGAACGTCCAGGTACCTGGCAAGGGTCTGGGCAAGCAGCGTTTTACCCGTACCGGTTGGGCCAATTAGTATTATGTTACTTTTTTGGAGTTCCACATCAGACTCGGATTGTCTGTAAATCCGCTTGTAGTGGTTGTGGACCGCCACAGATATTATTTTCTTTGCTCTTTCCTGCCCTATAACGTAATCGTTTAGAAATGTGTTTATCTTTTTAGGAGCCGGAACACCTGACTGCACTTTATGGGAAAGATGCACTTTTAAATCCTCGGCTATAATATCGTTACATAAGTCAACACACTCATCACATATATAGACCGACGGGCCTGCTATCAGTTTCTTAACCTCGCTCTGAAGTTTACCGCAAAAGGTGCAGCGCAACTGGTCCTCTTTCTTCTTTCCCATTTTATCCTCTCTGTTTATCAGAAATAGTCCCTTCCTTTTTGAAACAGACTAACCTTTTTCCGTAGATTTTATAGATACAATTACCTCATCCACCAGGCCGTATGCCTTAGCCTCCGTAGAGGACATAAAATAGTCTCTTTCCGTATCATTACTGATTTTCTCAAGAGGCTGGCCTGTGTGGTTAACAAGTATATGGTTAAGGCTTTCCCTTATTTTCAGGATTTCCTTTGCATGAATCTCAATGTCTGTAGCCTGTCCGCTAAAACCGCCCATTGGCTGATGTATAAGGATTCTGGAGTTGGGAAGGGCAAAACGCTTCCCCTTTGCTCCTGCTGCAAGCAAAAGTGCCCCCATGCTGGCCGCCTGTCCGGTGCAGTAAGTGGCAATGTCCGGCCTTACGTACTGCATAGTGTCATAGATGGCAAGTCCTGAGGTCACTACCCCGCCGGGGGAGTTTATATACAGGTGAATGTCCTTTTCAGGGTCCTCCGTCTGTAGAAACAGCATCTGGGCTATTATACTGTTTGCCACGTTATCATCAACGGCAGTACCCAGAAAAATTATTCTGTCCTTAAGGAGTCTTGAATATATGTCATAAGCTCTTTCACCACGGCCTGTTTGCTCAATTACCATAGGAATAAAGGGCATCTAACTCTCCTCCTCTGTGACTTTAGCCTTATTATAGACGACATCCACTACTTTTTCCCTGAATATGGTGTATCGTATGCCGTCAAGGGAACCATCCCTATAATTGAAATATTGTACCAGTGCCTCAGGGGTCATTGAGGATGCCTCGGCAAGTTCAAATACTCGTTGTTTGAGCTCATCAGTTGTAACGCTTATGTTTTCACTCTCGCCGATAGCGTCCATCAGCACCATAGTCTTTACATTTTTTATCGCATCAGCATTAAATCTCTCTTTCAGTTGTTCATCTGTGAGGTCCTTGTACGCTTCAACAGTCCTTGCCTGCTTTACGATAGCGTCTATTTCATGCTTTAGGAGGGTCTCAGGAATTTCAAAATCGTATTTTTCAACCAGAGTCTTAATAAGTTCGGCTTTACCTTCCTTTTGCGCTCTGTCTGTTTTCATGGCAAGCATGTTTTCGGTAACGGCCTTTCTAAGGGATTGCAGGTCGTCAAATCCCAGGTCCTTAGCAAAGTCATCATCCAGCTCAGGAGTGGAAAGAGCTTTGATTTCCTTAATGGTGACTTTAAGGTCAACCTCTCTGCCCTTTAAGTCCTGATTAGGGTAGGACTCCGGAAAGGCGACTTTAACCTCTGTTGTCTCTCCCTTGTTTTTACCGGTTAATGCTTTATAGAAATTATCAGGAAACACACCTGCCCCCATCTTTATAAACTGGTCAACATGCTCTTTGTTATCATCAATGACAACATAATCGGCCACGATAAGGTCATCGAGTTCAACCGGCCGCTCTACCGGAGTGTAGGTTGATTTACTTACCGAGATGCGTTTTATCTGTGCCTCCAACTCCTCATCGGTAACAGTCTCCTTAACAGCCTTTATGGGAAGCCCATCGTAGGTAAGCCCCTCAATGGGCGGGCGAACCTCAAAGCTTATGACAAGTTTAATCCCACCCTTGCTTACATAATCGCGGCTCTCAACCACAGGCTGCGTCAGAGCTCGCAGGTTTGAGCTTTTCATTGCATCGTTATAGTATTCCGTTACAAGTCTTTCCACAACATCTGTTTCCACATCTTTTCTATACTTTTTTTCTATCAATGACATAGGTGCCTTGCCGGGCCTGAAGCCTGGAAGTCTTGATTTCATCCTGACATCGTTTAATGACTTCTGCACTTCCTGCTCGACCTCAGAGGCTGCCGCCTCTATGGTTAACCTTTTTTTTGTGATTGAAACATCCTCCACCACACTGTTCATTACAACCTCCTGAAATCACTTATGACTGAATGCACACATTTACTGTAAAATATTGAGCAAGTTTTGTCAACACAGGTCGTTTTTAAAAAATGAATGGTATAAGAAAGCGATAACCATTATTCATGGCATATGGCAAGTCGGGCAGCTTCGGGAGTATGATACATTATGATTGCACGTCTTCCTCATTATTGACAAAAACGCTGGTTTGGTACTATAGTACAGCATGATTACGGGGGCTATTGAAAGAGATTTGGATTTAACGGAAATCATCAACGGAGAGGAAGTCATGGGACCTAGTCCATTTTTTAAACACCAAAGAATTGTAGGTAAATTACATCTTACTATAGGTCTATACGTTAAAATAAATAACCTGGGAGAGGTACATATATCTCCGCTTGATGTAATTTTTGATGAGGGTGTAAACAGGCTGCAGCCGGACATATTGTTTATCAGAAAAGAAAACCTGAGTATTGCCAAGGACTGGATAAGAGGCGTACCGGATATGGTTTGTGAGATAATATCACCAGGCAGTTATGAGATGGATACAGCAGTTAAGAAGGCGATATATGAGAAATACAGGGTACCTGAGTATTGGATAGTTATGCCGGAACCACAAACTATTGAGATATTAACCCTTGAAGGTGATAAGTATAAATTACACTCAGTTGCGGCATTTGAGGGTACTGTTACTTCTAAAGCCATAGAAGGGCTTGTAGTTAATGTTAACGATATATTTGAGTAAATCCCGCATGGGAATGTGCGTGACCTTGAATATGCGAGGCTCATGTAACGGGATTCCAATCGGAACGTTATTTTGTCTTTCATTATAATCTGATACATTTCCTTTCTCTGATATATTTTTCGGAATTTACTCGTTCAATGAGAATTGCCGGTGTCACAACAAAATGCTTGCCTTTTAAATAAAAATAAGGTTATAATGTGCAATCTGCAGGCAACTGGAAAAACACAAATTAAGAGGCATATGATATGGAAATCAAAGCTCTGCTTTACGGAATAACAAGTTTTCTTTTACCGCACTTACCCAGATTGGTATCTTTGAAAAAGGAAGATGATGCGGATAGCGCCCTTGATGTGCAGGCATTTAAATGGGCAAAGAAAATATGGGATAAACTAAAAAACGCTGCAAAGACACGTGTTTCCTTTAAAGAGGCGTTAAACGATTTGTTGGAAGCAGCCGCTGATGAGGATGCACTTACGGCTTTCAGGTATCAGATAAAAAAATTTGTAGAAACAGAGCCTGCTGTTGGTGAGAGCCTAAAAGAGCTCTGGCTTGAGATGTCCTCTCAGGGAGTGGGAGTTGACTTAAGCGGTTCTCTCGGTGCCGCCATGTGGATAGACGTTTTAAATCGTAATGATGACGTTCTCAAGCGGCTTGAAATGGTAAGACTTTTAAGGACCGGAATGTCCCCTGAGGCCGTAGCCGCCCGTTTTAACACCGATTTGAATTATCTCTACAGAGTACATTCGGCTTTTTCACTAAACGGGGTTTATGGAATCCTCTCGGGCTCAAACATTTTACACTGGCTTGATAAATTAAACAAAGAAGACCCTGTACTCCGGCGCCTTGAGATGATTCGTCTGCTCAGATCAGGTACACCGGTTGAAACCATTTCAAAAGAATATAACGCAGTTAAAGAGTATATATACAGACTAAACAACAGATTTGCTGCAAACGGCGCCGTGGCAATTATGGATGAAAACGATTTTATAAAATACCGTAAGCTCTATCCTCCATACATAAAGGTATGCTCATTTAACCTCCATGGGGTTCACGATGAGGACCCGACACGGTTAAAACGCATAGCTAACGAGCTTTGCGTTTATGACCCCGAGCTTTGCGCTTATCAGGAGGTGATAAAGGGTGCCGGCATAGAGGAAACATCACTTCAGATAGCTAAAATGATGTCAGATGTCACCGGTATGTACTACAGAACCCTCTACGGTTACTGCCACATGTATATGAATAAATACCCTGAGGGTATAGCGATTTCGGGGAAATATAACTTAATTAACCCCCAGGTAATTGATTTAAATAAAAATCTGGTTGAGGAACTCCATCCTTTAATGGACAGATATGCCACCGCCGCACAATTTGAAATATTCGGACACAAGGTGATATTTGCATCGATTCATCTTGACCATGGAGAAAACCCCCGGATTCGATACGCACAGGTGGAAAAACTTGTTAAAGTACTGGAGTCAACCTACGGCACCGATTACTACGCCTCAATAATCGCAGGTGATTTTAATGATACCGAGGACTCCATCACCATTGAATACATGAAAGATGTGGGATATAAAGACGCTTACAGACACTGTCACCGTAGTGGAGGAAACACTTTTAACTCGACAAACCCCTTTACCAGAATTGACTATATCATGGTCAAAGGAAAGGTAAAAATTCACTCAGCCGAGTTAATTTTAAATGACCCTAAGCTCAGTGACCATATAGGTGTTTATGCGGTTATCGAATAGGCGGTTCAGACATTAAAAAGATGAACTTATAAGTTTCACAATTTTTTTCGAAAGACAGAGGAGATACATTATGCCTCACAGAGCTGGATACTTTGTTTTAGCCTATCAGTGGGACCACCACTGCAAGAAATTATATGATTCCCTTATGGGAAGGATTAACCACATCCTCAAAGAACTCGGCGAGCTTGAACATGACAGCCCTGATAACCTGACGGAAATGCTCTATTATTATAAGAAATGGCATTATAACAAGGATTTATATAATCACACGATATTTGAGATAGAAAAAAGGCTCTTTGTTATAAACTCCCTTGGCTACAGAGGATATGGGGTTAATATTGATTTACTCAATGCCCTTGGCGCATTAAAGAAAGACTATGCCGGGCACCTTGCGTGGCTTTTAACTGAACGGTTCAAAAAACTTGTCCCTCTGCTTAGGTCAATCATAGAGCTGGAGGATAAGCAAATGGAGGAGATGGACTCCGGATATGTGATAGATAAAATCTGTAGGCATCTTAACTGGAGCACTTTGGAAAACCTTCCCACGGCTGTGCATCATATACATCTGGAACTGTCGGATTATTTTAAAATAATGGGCGAGGAAACTCCCTGGAATGTAAACACCGCAATATTTCAAAAATTGTTTCTCCACCTTGGTACATCCTCAATGACTATAATGAAGGGCACTGTCGGGCACAAGGACCAGCTAAGCGCAGCGGAATTAAAGGTAATAGCCAACAAAAATTTCAGAGAGATGTACGCTGAGACTTTTTCAAACCTCCATAATTTTACGGAACTGGGCATAGATTTTCTGAAAAAAATCCATCTCACCATATCTAAAGGCCTTGTGCCAAATGCCGGTGAGTTCCGTGCCTTTGATTTTCCCGATAAAAACGGAGTTACCTTTGACTGTGAAAATTTTGATAAAGAAATAAAAAACCTCGCACATGTCCTGTGGGAGACATCACAGAATTTCCACAATCTCGACTCTTTCATTTATGACCTTTCACGTTCATACTACATGCTCATTGGAATTCACCCTTTTTGGGACTCCAACGGCAGAGTCGGAAAGTGTTTTATTAACCACATGCTGCTTAAAAAAGGGGTACCCCCGATTAGTTTTGACGAGGAGGAAGAGGTGCTGTGCCTTCCGCGTTATGGGGGTTCGATGGAGGACATTTACCATTATATAAAAAGGAGAATACTGGCAGCTATTGAGGCATATTATTATGAAAGGTGGAAGATAGAGCACCTTGGCAATATAACCAAGCAAATTTACAACGTGGCTTTTGACTCGGGTTTTTACTTCAGGCAGATAGATGATAAAGTACAGAAACTGGAGGTTCATTTCCTGGCCTTTGTGGTTAATGCTGACGACCCACTTTTTGCAAGGCTTCAGGACCAGTGCCGTGTGGTGTGTCCGGATGAGCTTACCCTTAGTAACATGAGCATACACTGCGGTTTTACTAAAAAGGAGAAAGACCCGTGGGAAAAGATCTTTACATTAAAAGGTAATTTCTTTATAAAAGAAACAGTAATGGACATAAAGGGGACAAGGACTTTTGACGTTGACTTTACAATAGAGCTTCACCAACATCACTATGAGTACAAATACTTCAACGTCTCCGTTTCATCTGCCGAGGCAGGCCTCATTTATAATAACAAAGGGTTAAACTATACGTACAAAATACAGAGGTGATATGAGTGATAGGTACGACGATAAAACGGGGGAGCCTGATGATATGAAAAAAAAGACTGGCGATAAGGAAGAGAAATCTGCTAAAACTGAAGAAAAGTCTGCTGAAGTGAAGGGAAAGCCTGTTGAGACGATAAAAGCAAAATCCGTTGATATACCGGTGCACCCTTCTGAGATAGAGGAAGAAAAGACCGTGGAAACATTAGAAGAAAAGCCTGTTGACTTACCTGCTGAAACAACAGTGCCCCCTGCCGAGACGCCTGAGTACTCTGCCGGAACGTTAGAAGAAAATCCTGCTGAAAATGTTGAGGACAGGTATGCTGAGCAGTACTGCCATCCATCGTATAAGTGGATAGGTAACAGGCGGTTTGTAACAAACGTTCAAAACTGGAACATATCGAATTTTCCTGGAGGCATCGGGTTTGCTTTTTACAATTACTCCGATAACAAGGCTCTACGGGTAGTTCTTAAACTGCACAGAGAGGATGGAGTTAAGGAGTACTATATCGTAAATGCGTATCATTGCGGTGATTTTGGGCATAACTGGCAAAAATGGCAGGTACATCAACTTCCTCTGTTTCCCTATGAGAGCTTACACGGGCGTATTACACACATCACATTTTCCTATATCATTCATAAAGACGGGAGGTCTCTTGGTTCTCAGTACAACTACAAGTTTGCCCATCTGGATGATTTCCATAACGGACGTGTGAGCCCTGATGATTTTGAGCATGCATATAAGACGGAAAACACCTACCGCACATATGAGGTAAGCTATGAGGATGTGCAGAGAGCTTATGATAAGGTAAACAGGGAATATAATGATTTACCGGTACGGCCGTTTTTTACTCGGGGCAATGCGTGGGACCCGGGACATCCGATTCACGAGATTCACAGGCACATTGACTGGGTTATTGAAAGAAAGGAAAAAGACCCTGACGGCAGACATTACATTCAGATGGCGATTTTTGACTTTGACAATTACCATGTGTCGGAGCACCTGATTCATGCCAAAAACAAGGGGGTGGATGTTGAGTGTTTCGGCGAGTGGTCAACAGTCGGCACAATGAATGCAGTGCAGAATATAGCTAAAATGCGCAAGGCCGGTATCCCGGTTTACGGCATAGTGAGAAACACCCCCTGTGACTCCAGACACGGCATAGCAAGTATGCACACGAAATTCATTATTTTTGACGGAGAGATAGTCCATTCAAGTTCATATAATCTTCACTTTCACCTGTGGGGCGGAAACTGGGAAAACGGCCTTGTTTATTATTCCCATGACTTCGCCACTATTTATTCCAACATCTATCATGCACTGCGGGGCGGTGTAGTTCAACGGATAGGGGTAGTGCCTGAGGGCAGGTACAATCTCTACTATACCTTTGGAAGCTACTACACCCCGTTTAGGGATTACTACAGGGCACAGGATGCAATTATTACGGAAATCAATAATGCGCGCCACTCAATAATCGTCTCCATGTTTGACATTGGGTGGATAACAGGCGTTACCTCGCATGGGCACCATGAGGAGGATGTCGTACATGCCCTTATACACGCCAGAAACAGGGGAGTGCGTGTTAAGATAATTTTAAACGGAATGATAGTCCACACAGGGGCATTACCGGCCTCATGGGACAAAAGCAGATGGCGGCCCCTCAAGGACCCTGTTAAATATCTTAAAGATAACTGGATGGAATGTGTTTTTGTGTATTACCATGAGAGTATATACTCACCGCTTCACCATAAATTTGCCGTCTTTGATGACTACACGGTAATTACGGAGTCTTTCAACTGGTATCCGGCCAGTGTTTATTCCGATGAGGTGCTCTCCGTCATTCGTGACAGCAGGGTTGCATGGGAGTTTATCTGTGAGGCTAATAAGATTTGCGAATCATTCCGGCTGAATTGGGAGTAGAGCTGCTTGACTAAAAACATCAAAAACCATTAAAGTGGTAGTTGTGACGGAAGGGTATAGTTTCGTAAATATTATGATTATAATGAAATGCAAAATAACGTTCAGATTGGAAGCCCGTTATATGGGCATATTAACATACTTTTGAATATTACTATAAACTACTACGGATTATCAGATGAAGAGTTTAGAAATTAGTAAGTTGCTGCTGTGTCATGACAATGGCGATATCTCTGATATGGCCTCCGGGGTTGCATTAAATATAGCCCGGAGGCTTAAACTTCCGGTGGTCGGCCTGCACGGCTATAACGCTCTGATGCACGAGGGGGCCTTCAGAATTATGGAGCCGACCCTCCCCACTGAGTACCAGACTGAGGAAATACTTAAAAAACAGCGTGAGGTTCATGCAAGCCTGATACGTGTTGGTATGGAGAAAATATCTCTTTCATACCTTAAGCCTCTGGAGCCGATATTTAAAGATGCCGATATTCCCTTTACCCCAAAAGTACGGGAAGGGAAAAACTTCAGGGCCCTCAATGAACTCATACACGAGGAGGACTCAGACAGCCTGGTCGTTATAGGAAACTCAGGGTTTAACCATAGTGAAAGCGGCTTTGTGGGCAGCGTCTGTATGCGGACACTGCGGCAGTGCAGCGGAAGAAATATCCTTATTGTGAAAGACAATAAGTCACTACAGGGGGCTGACTTTGTTGTTTGCCTTGACGGCAGCTCATCGGCGATTTATTCGCTAAGGGTTGCAGCATACATGGCTGAGAGATTTAATGCAAAGCTCCACTTGCTCTATGTTTTTGACTCAGCCCTTCATAACGATCTCTTTAAACGGTTGAAAGACACTCTGATTAACGACAATGGATTTAATTTTAATACAAAGGATCAGGAAAAGATTCATGATGAGTTTATAGACAAGGGATTGGCACGAGTTGGACATATGATACTTAACAGGGCGGAAAAAGAAGTGTTTGGTAAAAGCGGTGGTTCAGCTGATGCTGAAAATCTTCATGTGGCAATGCACGGGTTTGGTCTTGTCGGAGAGGGCATCCAAAATGGTAACGGTTTAAAGAAAACAGTGCTCTCCGGCCATATATATAAGAGGATATGCGATTATGCAGCTGAAACCGCTGCGGCGTTAATTTTTGCAGGACGTACCGGAAGACACCACGCTGAGGGTATTGACCTGGGTTCGGTTTGCGAAAATGTGGTGCGTTACAGCCCATGTAACGTGGTTGTCACAAAGAGTGAGGACTATAAAGGCTGGGAACTTTAGAGTATAAACCCTATATAGTGTCCTGGAATCTGACAAGCGGGTGCAATCTTTCCTGTCCACACTGCTACATGGACGCCGGATGCCGCAGTGCAGGGGAACTCACTACCGCTGAGGCTAAAGAGGTGGTAACCGGGCTTTCGTTGCTTAACCAGGCTATGATGATAGTCCTTACAGGGGGTGAGCCGCTTCTAAGGGATGACATCTGCGACATAGTGGGATATTGCTCCGATGCCGGCTTTATAACGGTGCTGGGTACAAATGGTACCCTCCTAAGCAGGGAGAAATTGATGGAATTACATCGTGCCGGGTTAAAAGGTATCGGCGTCAGCATTGATTCCACCAACCCGGAGAGCCATAATGCGTTTCGCAACTTTAAGGGTGCCTGGGAACTTTCCATAGAATGTTTGAAAGCCGCAAAGGAGTTGTCAATAGAAACTCAAGTGGACGTCACTCTGACCGATGATAACTACGGCGAGATAGATAAATTTATTGAGTTAGCGGTAAGTTTAGGGGCAAGGGCGTTGAATTTCTTTTTCCTTGTTTGCACAGGAAGGGCCATGAGGACTTTCATATCGGTTCAAAACTACGAATACGCAATAAAGGAACTCGTTAAACGCTCTAAGACCGAGACAAGGACAATGATCAGGGCGCGATGCGCCCCGCACATCTACAGGGTGCTTCATGAGGATGGGGTGAGATTACCGGAGGGTACGCGTGGTTGCCTTGCCGGACGCTCATACATGAGAATTGACCCTTTGGGAAATGTTACTCCGTGTCCGTACATGGAAGACAGCATTGGAAATGTCAAAGAGACCGGTATAGATGAGCTTTGGTCAAAGTCTCAAAAACTTCAAACCCTCAGAGACGGGATTTACGGCGGCAGATGCGGCATATGTGAATATACGGAAATATGCGGCGGTTGCAGGGCAAGGGCTCTGGCCGAAAAAGGCGACTTCATGGCTGAAGATCCGCTGTGTCTTTACGAACCCCTGGGTAAAGAGAAAATTACAATAAAAGAGGAATTTAAATCAGATATTGAATGGGAAAGCACTGCACTTCAGAGAATGGACAAAGTGCCTGCTTTTATTAGAAAAATGGTTATAGGAGTAATAGAGAAGAAAGCAAGAGAGAAAGGTGTCGGTGTAATCACTGAGGCTTTTGTGGAGGAAATAAAATCACACGATTTTTCAAAGATGCACGGAAAACACGGACGTCCTTAATATATATTGATTATGAAGAAAGGATTAACTGATGAAAGAAGCTCTTAGTGTTACCAGGCTGCCGGAGCGTTGTCTAAACTGGCTTGCCTCATCGAGGCTTAAGTTTATAAATGAACTGCGAGGCGGAAGACCGCTAAGGTATTTTTCTGCACATTTGCCCGTTATGGTTACATGGCCTGAGGATGATACAGAGTCAAAGTATCCGGTTAATATGACTGTAAAGGGAATCGGACTAATCCCTAAAAGCGGACAACTTGAGCATTTCATAGATTTATTTGAGTCAGTGGCGGCAAATACAAGGTCACGCCCCCATTTTGAAACAATTAATGAGCGGATTGAGGCGGTTGAAGCGCTCTATGGTAACCCCGGCAATTTTGACCCATCGTTTCTTGGCGGTCTTGAGATATTTAGTGGTAAAGCGCTGAAAAATATAAAAAACAACGGTCATACTAGTCTTCTTTATGTCGGAATGGAAGAGACTCAGGTACAACCCGCACAACAGATGCACAAGATTGAGCAGCCGCATTCAGCAGAACATCACAAATCCGTGCAACAACCGCATATGGGGATGCACGGCGCAATATCTTATATAAGTTTTCAGGTAAACGGCGCTATTGAAATACTTGAGCAGGACAGTGTTTACTACAGATACCTGCTTGCCTCAAGAAAGCTCTTTGAGTTTGACAAGTTTCATATATTTCAGCCGGATTATCCGTTTGGATACTTAATAAGGGTGGAAGAGGTGCATGACAAATCTCCGTGGTCAAGGGCTATGGTGCCTAAGAGCGGCTCTGTATAGGGCTTTTTCTTAAAGTTTAAACTGTTGCTGTTTATATTTCATAAATCGTCTTAATTGTACTATAATTAGGTTAACGGTTGATTTTCAGGTTGGCATATTGAGGAGTTTCATGTGGATGTACTAAATAACGAAGCTGAATTAGTTGAAAAATTACAAAACGCTAATAACGAGCTGAAAAAGGAGATTGCGGAGCGTAAGCGTGTTGAGGAGGAGATTTCGGCGCTACTTTGCGGCTCACGGGCTGTGTTGCAGTATAAGGAGTTTGCTGATGCGGCCAGAGCCATTTTCGATGCATGTAAAGAAATAACAGGAGCCACTGCGGGGTATGTGGCACTGTTGACTAAGGATGGGAGTGAAAACGAAGTTTTGTTTCTGGATGCCGGAGGGATGCCTTGCACCGTGGATCCATCATTACCAATGCCTATACGAGGCCTTCGGGAGGTTGCATACCGGAACTCTCAGGTTGTATATGATAATAATTTTAAAAACAGTTCATGGAAGAATTATATGCCTAAGGGCCATATGAGGTTAGACAATGTAATGTTTTCACCCTTAATCATTGATGGCAAAGCAGTCGGAGTTATTGGGCTTGCAAACAAAAAAGGTGGATTTAATGACAGGGATGCAAGGCTCGCACTCGCCTTTGGTGAGTATGCAGCAATATCTTTACTTAACAGCAGAAACCTTGATTTGCTTGAGAGCAGTGAACTGAGGCTGCGCTCCATAGTTGAAACGGCAAATGACGCTATCGTGTCTATCGATGAAAATGAACATATAATTTATTGGAATAAAGCGGCAGAGAAAATATTCGGGTTTTCAGCCGCTGAGGTACTAAACCGTCCGATTATAGTGATAATACCGGAGCGATTTCATAAGAGACATCATGAGGGATTAAGAAGATTTAAGCTTACCGGCACATCCAATCTTGTTGGCAGGACATTTGAAATGGTTGGATTAAAAAGCAATGGTGAAGAGTTTCCAATTGAAATTTCACTTGCAATGTGGAAGATTAAAGAAGATGTTTTTTTTACGGGAACATTAAGGGATATAACTGAAGTTGAAAACAGCAGACGTAAAGATCAGCTTATGTATGAGCAGTCAAGGCACATAGCAATGGGCGAGCTGTTAGTAAATATTGCCCATCAGTGGAGGCAACCCCTTAGCGCAATAGCTGCATTGGTTCAAGATATTAGAGACACCCATTTGCATGGGGAATTTACCGCGGAATATTTAGAAAAGAATATCTCAACGATTGTCTCTGAGGTTATGGGTTTATCATCCACTATTGACAACTTCAGAAACTACTATATAAAAAAGCCGCAACAAATGCAATTTAATATCGCAGAGGTAATAAACAACACGTTGTCGCTTATTGTTGGTAATCCTGCACTTAAAAACGTTATTATAGAAAAAGAGCTTGATGATGTATTGACAGTTAATCTTTATAAGGGCGAGTTTGCTCAGGTCATACTAAACATTTTAACTAACATTAAGGACGTTTTTGAAGACAGACATGTCATTAATGGTATCATCAGAATAAGGGCTTATAAGGATACTGCTATTGACAAAATAGTGATAACTATTGCAGACAATGGTGGTGGAGTAGATAAGGGCATTATTGGTAAAATTTTTGATCCCTATTTTACAACTAAAGATAAGTCAAGGGGGACAGGTTTAGGTTTGTATATTTCAAAAGTAATTATAGAAAAGAGTATCAACGGCGCCATTTCAGTAAAAAGTGTTGATGGATGGTGTGAGTTCAGGATAGAGTTATGAAATCAGATAATGAACTATTAAAAACGTTAACGGTGCTGTGTGTGGACAACGATGAGCTGCTTAGAAAAATACTTGGACGTATGCTCAGGAGAAAATTTGCTAAAGTCTATGAGGCGGAAAACGGCAGGGAAGGGCTTAAAATTTACAGAGATAACTGCAATGAGATTGATATAGTAATAGCCGATGTGGAGATGCCGGTAATGGGCGGATTGACAATGATTGACAAGATATTGGAGATAAACGCCTCACAGCAAATAATTATTACCACCGCCTATAATGATCAATATCACTTAAGCGGAAAGGTATGCGACAATGTTGTAAAACCTATAGTTGTGGATAAGTTGCTTCAGAGTGTTTTACATTGTTTGGGGCTTAAGACAGGCACTTGATGTGAGTTTCTTTGGAGTGTACTGTCTGAAGAAAACTAAAAAACAAAGATAGTATATAGTTGCAGTCAGAAGTAAACACAGGCGGCAAGTAGAAGGGGACGCCTCCCCGGATTCCCCTTTAGGGTGGGTTGCCCCGGAGCTTTTGACGAAGCCAACGAAGTTAGACGTTTGGTATTAAGCGATCTTTATGAGAAGTATAACAGTTGCTTTTGAGCGTAAGGGAAATTTTTGATTTATTTTAGTGTTTGTGTTAGCATAGCATTAGTGTTACAGTTAAACCTGCGGGGGGACTTTTTTTATGGATATCGAATACACAGTTCATATTTGGAAAGAAGGCACTCAGTTTATAGCCCATGCAATGCCGCTGGATGTTATGAGTTCAGGCAGGACGCCGGAAGATGCACGAAAGGCTTTAGATGAGGCGGTGCTCCTTTTCCTTACAACGGCATCAGATATAGGAACAGTTAGCGTTATACTGGAAGAAAGTGGTTATGAGTTCCAGGATGGGAACTGGGTTTGTCCCATGTGGATTGCTACAGAGAGGCATTCAACTGCAGTTGCTGTCTGAAAAATGTCCAGAATAACACCAGTATCATGGAGGACACTTGAGAAAGTCTTTCTTGCCGCAGGTTTTAGTTTTGCAAGGCAGGAAGGGAGCCACCGGTCTTACGTTAAAGAAGGAGTTTCAAGACCTGTTGTTATTCCTGCATACGATGAGGTGCCGATATCAATCATTAAAAACAACTTGACAACAGCCGGCATATCAAGAGACAGCTATTTTCAGCTGCTGGTTAAAGTCTAATCCAGACTGGAATAAAGTTGACAGCTTTATGAATGGGGAGACAGACATTCTTATGAGCACAGATGTACTTTCTAAGGGCTTGAAAACAAGATAACTATTGAAGGCTACTTGGTATAACTATATTCTTTCTTAATTGAGCTGCTTATTTGTGGGGAGCCTTTTATTTTATATAGTGACTGTTGTAGCGCATAAGATGGATAATAAAAAGGAGAAGTACAATGTTGAAGGATATTTTTCTTACCATACTGCGGATAGGTACAATACTGTTTATAGTGTTTCTTTTTTTTGACGGCTATGAAAGATACCGAAACATTTCACTTTATACATCGCTGGCAGCCTGGTGTCTTCTGTCCCTTGTAACGTTCAGCTTAGGTTTCAGATGGAAAAACGTCACGTTTGTTTCCCTTATATTGCTTTTCTTTTCTGCTGTTGTTTCCTCCTCTTTCTCAGGTAACAGCCCGTCTGCTAAGATTTTATTGCCTCTCTATACCATGTACTTAATGCCTGTCATGCTTTATGCCATGTTAGCCACCGCCTTTAACGGAAAGGACAAGATAAAATTGCTTTGCACGATTTTAGCCCTTCTGGGAGTTATACGTTTTTTTTATACTGTTTTTATATCCAGAGCCGCTATGCCATCCACAAGTTGGATTGATTATGACACTGCCAGGAACCTCTCTTTGACGGCTACATTTTTTCTACCCTTTATGTTTGTTCAGTATGCCGATGGAAAGGGAGTAAAGGGGGTTTTATGGTTTATAATTGCTATGTTTTCTATTGCAGGGCTGTTCTTTATCGGCGTCAGAGCCTCACTGGTCGCTGCTTTATGTGCAGGTTTTATCTGGAGCGCTTTTTTAAAAGAAAAGAGATTTTTCTCCGTAAAGTTAATTGTTTTATCGGCTATAGTGGTTCTTGTACTTTTTAGATTTTACCCCGTACAACTTGACCACGTCAGGGACCATATCATGGAGAAAACTCTTGTTTCCATGAGGTTAAATACATGGAAAACAACAGTGGATATCTCCAAAGACAGCTTAATTACAGGCCACGGTATTGATACTGCTTTGATGCAGGACAGATATACAAAAACAGCCGCAACCACAGGTGCTCCGATGCTGCCGCCAAAGTGGCCGGATAACGTGTTTTTAACTGTCTTCTTTATGCAGGGCACTGCCGGAATATTTCTTTTTGCCGCAGCCGTTCTTTGGGCGATAATCCGTTTGCTTACAATAAAATCAGATGTTATCGGCACGCCCAATTTCACTGCTATTGCAATACTCTCGGCATTGGCGGCGGAAATCATAATGCGTGTTTTCTTCTTTGAGGGAAACATTATAAATATGAGCATACTCTTAGCTATGGCCGGCTCCTTAAGCGATAAAGCATCAAACAGGATATGACAATTTTTTACCCGGTCCCGGAGATGTTAAACGGTACAAATGCAAGGTTTATTCAAATCGTAAATACCGCATATGCCTTGTCAAAACAAGGCGTCAACGTTAAACTCATAAGCGGCAAAATCCATGGCATTAATCAAAATGATATATTACAACGCTTTAACTTAACCCCAAATCCAGGGTTTGAAATCGTTTTTTTACCGATCTTAAGAAAATCCGGGCCCCTTTCCGTCTCCATATCGGCGCTGTTTAATTTAGCCCTTGCCTGTTATCTGTATAAACGTAAAAACACAGGGGTTATTGTGGTAAGGCACCCAAAGCCGGCAGGTTTCATACTTTCTCTTAAGGGACTTTTTAAAATGCCTGTGATTTTTGAGGCTCATGAGATTTTCCATCTGAGCACGGAAAAAAACTCCAGACAAGCAGCTCTGAAGCGGCTGGAGATGAAAATATACAAAGAATCAGACGGTTTTATTGCAATCTCACATAAACTAAAAGATGATATAATCTCAATTTTCGGTTTGCCCGCCAACACATCCTCTACAGTACCGGATGCGGTAAGAGAAGATTTCTTTAGTGAAAAGAAGGGTGCTAAGCGTTTTCTTTTTTACTCCGGCTCTTTGTATAAGTGGAAGGGCATTGACCTCTTAATAGAGGCAATGAAGTATCTGCCTGATGAGAATCTTGTTATTGCAGGCGGTGGAGAGCGCCTTGATGAGCTTAAACAATTTGCAAAAGACCTTGGCGTATCAAACCGGATAACGTTTTCAGGGCATCTTCCTCATGATAAGATAAATGGGCTCTTAAAAGACGCCAAACTGTCTTTTATTCCCAACATCCAGAGTGAGATTTCAAAATACACCTCGCCTCTAAAGATGTTTGAGTACATGGCGGCAGGGGTTCCGATAGTGGCGGCAAACCTGCCTGGGATAAGTGAGGTGTTGACTCATGGGCACTGTGCAATGTTGTTTATGCCCGGGAATTTGCAGGACCTTATAGCTAAAACTAAAGCCTTATTGAGTGATGAAACCACTTCCGGCACACTTGCGCAAAACAGCAGAGAGCTTGCCCGCAGCTACACTTATGAAAAAAGAGCAGGTGGAATCATTGATTTTATTAACCGTGTAATTTATAATTCACCAGTGCAGTGACAATACCGGAAGAGGGAGTTTTTTTGAAAAACGTTTCAGTTGCAATTATTACAAACAATGAGCAGCACAACATAGAGGGGGCACTAAGGAGTGCTATGGCGGCAGGTGAGATTATTGTTGTTGACAGTGGCAGCACTGATGCAACTGTGGAAATCTGCAAGTCTTATAACGCAAGGGTTTACGTTCAGTCGTGGAGGGGCTATGCCATGCAAAAACAAACAGCCATAGGGTATGCAACACTGCCGTGGGTTTTTGTTTTGGATGCGGATGAGAGGATAACACAGGGATTGGTTTCAGAGATAGCGGCGGCAACAGAGAGAGACGAGGTTTTTGACGGTTACTATGTGGCTAGGAAAAACTTCTTTTTAGGCCGGTGGATACGGCATGGCGGCTGGAGCCCCGACCATGTGCTGAGGTTATTCAGAAACGGGGAGGGAAGGTTTCAGGAGCGTGAAGTTCACGAAAAAATCATAGTTAACGGCAAATTGGGTTATTTGAAAAATCCGATAGTACATTACACATATGAGAGCATAGGTGATTTTATAAAGAAGATGGATAACTACTCAACCCTTTCGGCAAGAGAGATATCAAAATCCGGTAAAGAGCCTGGTTTTTTTGCTTTAGCATTAAAGCCCCCTGCAACTTTTATAAAAATGTACATAGTTGCCCTTGGGTTTCTTGACGGCCTGCATGGTTTTATCCTTGCGCTGCTATATGCTGTAAACACTTTTCTAAAATATCTGAAAGCATGGGAGAAAAGAGGTGCTAAGTTAACTGATGAGTACTATGAATCAAAAAACTGCAAAGACACTAAGCATAGTCATACCCTGTTATAATGAAGAGCTTGTGATTCATGAGGTTTATGGCAGGCTCACTACTCTTGTCAGCTCATATGTAGAGAGTGGGCTGATTAAAGATTACGAGATAATCTATGTGGATGACGGCTCAGCGGATGCAACGCTTAGGGAGCTCAGGGCAATAAGTGAAAAGGACAGGAAAGTGAAAGTAATATCGTTAAGCGGCAATTTTGGCCATCAGCCTGCACTGACAGCCGGTCTTCATGCAGCCTCTGGGGACATGGCCGTCTCACTTGACGCAGATTTGCAGGACCCGCCTGAGGCAATTGAGGAAATGGTATTAAAACACTACGAGGGGTTTGACATAGTCTATGGAGTGAGAAAGAGCCGTGAGGAGGATACCTTCTTTAAACGTTTCACTGCAAGGTTTTTTTATATATTTATGCGACTTATGGGTGTTAACCTTATATATGACCATGCCGATTACCGTCTTATTTCAAAAACTGCGCTTAATGAATTTAAAAGATACAGAGAAGTGAACCGTTTTTTGAGAGGGATGTTTCCCAACATGAGATTTACTCCGGGCATTGTGCATTATAAGAGAGAAAAGCGTTTTGCCGGTGAGACCAAGTATCCGCTCAGAAAGATGCTCTCTTTTGCAGTAGAGGGGATAACGTCATTTTCCAATTTCCCGCTTCGGCTTGCGTTTATACTAGGGTTTCTAAACTTTCTGGCTGCCCTGGGGCTTGTTTTCTGGACGATTTTAACCAAAATACATGGTAACGCTATTCCCGGCTGGGCCTCCACAGTGCTGCCTCTTTATATGTTTGGGGGGATACAGCTGATGTTTATAGGGGTGTTAAGCGAGTACGTGGGAAAAATATATCTCGAGGTTAAGAGCCGTCCGGTTTATATTATTAAAGAATCATACAATTTTGAAAAGCCCTTGACATAGAAACATACACGAGGGCTGGAGTTTATCGTCATTGTTACTGCTGCAAAAAAATATTTGACCTGACTTTTGGTTTTTTGTTATATTAAGGCTATGGTGATGCAGATGAAAGATATTATTGCCAAAGAAGTGGTAATAACCAAAGAAGATATAATAGAAGCAATGAAGGAAGTGATTGCTCCCGTGGTCAGAGATATGGAGGAAATGAAGGTCGAACAAAAGCGCATGGCCGAAAAACAGGACCGCATGGCTGAAAGGCAGGACAGTATGGCTGTTGTGCTTACAAGTGTGGTGGAAGAGCAAAAGCGCATGGCCGAAAAACAGGACCGTATGGCTGAGGAGCTTAAAGAAGTTAAGCATGATGTAGCTAAAAAACCGGACAGGGATGAATTTAAGATGCTTTTGAAAGATGAGCTCAAGAATAATCCCGCCGTTTATATTTTAGACAGAGAGGGGTTTCAGGGGCTTATAACCAGTTGGCTCGACACCAACCTTGAAAGTAAGATAAAAGACGTTCTCAGGAAAGAAAAGGTTATTAAGTAGTTATACCGCTGTAGTTTTCTCGCTATTGCACTTTTTTTACACCCTCTACAGTAATGAAAGTCGTTTGAAACAGTTGCTGTTTCGCAAGTGTAAACTCGTACCATGGTTTAGAGAGTTCCTCTTAACCCGAGGCCAACCAGCATGAAAAATCCCGGAAAAACATACAGCTGTAATGCTGCCTTTGCATAGATTAACAGTTTTTTTGACACCTAACAGTTTTTTGACCATAGGGGAAATGCAGGAATTTCACGGTTGGCGGGAAAATTTTTCCAAAGCAGTTAGTGCCGGAAACCCTGTCATTTGGCTTAACAGCTTGTATTTAATACATTGGCACAATACTTGCAAGTTAGTTGGTTAAGAAAAGCAGAGGAGGTTCAGATGAAAGCAATGAACTTGTTATCATTTACAGTAATAGCCGGAGTACTTTCGGCGGTAGTGTTTTCAGTGTTTAAGGGAATGGGAATAGGCGTATTCTTAAATGCCGACGCCCTCGTTATTGTTATAGGCGGCACGGTTGTCGGTATGTTTCTGGCATTTCCTATAGACCGGATTAAAAATACAGTCAAAGATATAATACAGTCATTCCGTGAAAACACTGAGAGAAATGAGCTGGTTGCGGAAATTATAGAGTGTGCTGTGGTTAACCGCACTAAGGGAATCCGTGAGCTTGAGGAAATGACGGAGGGAAATGTTAAGGACGATTTCCTGCGCTTTGGCCTTACCCTTGTAGTCAATAATCACAGTGAAAGAGCCATAAGGGAAATCATGGATCGTGAAATGACCGACAGAATGGTTAATTTGAATTTCAGTCAGAATGTGCTTAAAACTATATCGAGGCTTACCCCGTCTCTGGGTCTTACCGGTACGGTTATTAGTCTAATAAAATTATTTAAGAATTTTGACTCCATAGACGCCCTTGCCCCTCTCATGGCGGTAGCACTGATGTCAACCTTTTACGGCGTGGTTTTAGCTAACCTCATTGCGCTGCCTCTCAGTGCTAAGCTCAGAGACTATGCACTGACATCCGAGAGCCTTATGAATGTTACCATTGAGGGCGTTGTTGCTATATCATCAATGGAGCACCCCTCTAAGATAGAAGAACGCCTGAGCAGATACGAGGATATTGATGAGATTATCTACTCCAAAAACAACTACGACAAGGCTTTGGCCTTTGGAGAGACCTCCCGTTAGGAGCTATGGCGGATGTCTTACAAAAAACTTATTGCTAATTCAAAGTCCTCAGGGGATGAAAACCTCTGGCTGATTACAATGACCGATTTGATGTCATTGCTTTTGGTGTGCTTTGTCATGTTTTTTATTATCACAAGAAACAAGGAAAAGGCACTGGAGAGAGCCGCTAATCAGGGGACTTTAAAGAAAGTGCAAAATGGTGAAACGGTTAAAGACAGCAGCTCAGAGGCGGCACAATCGCTAAACTCCGCCATAAAAGAACTCAACCTGCAAAACGATGTAACCGTGGCGTCAAAAAACAATGAAGTCGTAATAACAATGAGAGAGCGTGTTACGTTTGAACCGGCAAATGCTGAGATTTTACAGGACTCCGCAGGTGTTTTAGATTCTGTCGCAGAAATAATAAAAAAGTATCCATCTTTTATAATAGAAATAGACGGCCACACTGATAACGTTCCCATAAAAAACCGGCAGTATCCGTCTAACTGGGAACTCTCTACTGCCAGGGCAACAAGTGTGTTGAAATACTTTACAAATATGCACTCGATAGAGGCATCAAGGTTTTACGTAAAGGGCAATGCAGAGGAACGTCCGGTTGCCCCTAACGATACACCGGAGCACAGGGCACTTAACAGAAGGGTGGAAATCCGCCTGCGGGATGCCGGCATACAAGAGACTGAAAAAAATTGAAAAATACATTACTATCGAATAAAGATATTATGAAAATATTTATTAAGGAGAGGATTTAATATGGCGGCAAAAATTGAAAAAATATCTGCAAAATCAGCACTTAAACGGAGTCAGTTAAAAGGGGTGGATTACTTTTTAAATCCATACAGTGCTTGCGCCAATGGGTGCCGGTATTGCGACACAAGCAGTAGCGGTTATGGGGACACGTGGGGACAGGGTGTTAACATTATTAAGGTAAATTGTGCCGAGGTCTTAAGGCGTGAGCTGCCCAACGCTGAGCGCGGGCTTGTAAGAATAAGCGCTAACGCAGACCCCTATCAGCCTGTTGAGGGCAGATACAAAATTACGAGGAGTTGTATGGAGGCACTCCTGCCATACCAGTTCCCTGTTGAATTATTCACAAAATCACCGTTGATATTAAGAGACGTAGATGTGCTTAGCAGATTGGAGAGTCTGGAGGTCGGTATAACCATTACAACGGATAGTGATATAGTGAGAAGGGCGTTTGAGCCTAAGGCCTCCCCTATAGCAGTACGCATAAACATTCTTAAAACACTGCACGAGGCCGGCATAAACACTTGTGTTAAGATAGACCCCATGTTGCCGATGAATCCTGAAAAGCTGGCTGAAAAGGTGCGTCCATATACAAATAAGGTTATCATAAACCATAGTAACTCCGTATCACATAAAAACTTAAGCTTGTATAAGGAGTTAGGTTACAGTCAGTGGAACGACAAAAATTACGTCAAAGATATTTTGGAGAGGCTGAAAGAGAGCCTTGAGGGCCTTATTTAACATGTTTACCTCCTAGTTCATTACCCCCCTTCAGGGCGGTAAGTTTTACTTGCCGCCTTTTTTTTTACAAACCCGCCTGTCTCGTGGACACCGTGTACATAGCTACAGTTGCCGTTATATAGTGAAATTCAAAAGTATGTTCATATTGATTTTGTAAGAAGATGTGATTGCCACGGGATTTCATCCCTCGCAATGACGTTATGTGCTTGTTTTTGCAGTATTATTTTATCCGTCATTGCGAGGAGCGATAGCGACGTGGCAATCTTAGTTTTCAGAAATAATGAACGGAATTCTGAACATTGCTATAATTACCGCCTCTTTATAAATTGCTATACTCCTGTATTTTTTGTTAAGATTACCCTGTTAAAACTATGCAAACAGGAATTTCTAAAATAAAATCAGGGAAGTATATACAGGGAATTTTGATAGCTCTGATAATTGCTATAGTTTCGATTATTTCAGGTTTTTTCAAAATACCAACCGGTTTTGAACTCTACACTCTTGACCTCAGATACCGTATGAGGCCGCCTGTTGCAACATCCAACCAGTTGGGTTTTATTGATTTTGACGATGAATCACTGGCACTCTTTGGGCAGTGGCCATGGCCTAGGATGAGACATGTCGCTCTTATCAACACGCTCGGTTTTTATGGCGCCGGAGCTGTCGGTTTTGATGTGTTTTTTGTGGAAAAGGAAAATGTACGTTTCTTCCCGGAAAAAATAAGAAATTACGTGTCTACTGAGACCACCCCTAATTCTGAGCAGTTCAACCGTGTGGTAGAGAGTTCATTTAAGGATTATGACAGGGAGCTTGCAGAGGCAATGAAAAATTCTGCAATTGTTTACCTTGCTTACTTTACCCAAAGAGATGACAAAGGAGGCGATGTTAAGGACATAAAAAGTGTACTTCTGAAAACAACTAAGTTAAAATCACAACTGACGGACGCTCAAAAGGTCTCTTTGAACCTGTTGCAAGAAACATTTTTGCAGAGCTCTCCTAACCTTCAAAACTACCTGCTTAAAGATATAAGTGTAATACCGCCGCTGTCTGAGTTTATCACGGCATCAAAGGGATTAGGGTTTGCTCAACCCGGTCTTGATAAGGACTCCGTGGTCAGAAACTATGCAATGTTCCGGTACTACGACAACATGGTGGCCTATCCCTTGATACTGTCCATGCTCTCAAATGTTTTAGACTTTAAATTGGAGGAGATGAAGATCACTCCCGGTGAGTCTTTAATTTTAAGAAACGCTAAAAGCCTCACAGACTCAGTGCGTACCGATATAACAATCCCTCTGGATAAACACTCCCAGATGCTCCTCAACTGGAGTGGTAAATTTAATGATACCTTCATACATATACCCTTTAAACACATTTCGTACTACTATGCCGTCATAAAGGCAAAAGAGGAGGCAAGGAATTGGGGCGGTAAACCGGCAGCCGGGGAGTTTAATGAGCTTGAAACCAAAATAAAAGCAGCCATTAATGAGGAGAGCCTTGTTAGTGCTGAGGATAGCTCTAAAATCTCTAAAAAAATTACCAATGCCCTGTTTATTTCTAAACTTATTGAATCAGGACAGGACGACAACACGATATTTGATACTCTGAAGAGCTACAATGGTCAAGACAGCCTTAAAAAAGACATACGGGAAATCAGAGTGGCCTTTGAAATTGAGAAAGCTCTCACACAGAAGCCCTCCATTACTTTAGAGGATTTTATAAAAACCAGGCCTGATGTGAAAGATGCCTCCAATCTGTCTGAAATATTTAAAAACATGCAGACTTTTGCCACCAGGCTTACAAACATTTACCCTTATTATTTTCCACAAACACTTCCGGTAAATAAAAACGGCGTGGCTACACCGTTTTCTCCCACAGACCTGAAAGACAAAATCTTTATGACAGGCCTTACCGGCACCAACACGATTGATCTTAACCCCTCTCCTTTTGAAAGAAGCTCCCCGATGGTCTCTTACCATCTAAATGCACTAAATACCATTTTAACAGGCAACTTCCTAAGACACGTCCCTGAGGCCTACACTTATGCCATAACCATAATTTTAGCTGTCATAACTGGGCTCCTTGGCACTGCTTTGGTACTTCAGGCGGCTTTACCTGCCACCCTTATTTTGGCTGCCGGTTATGTGGCTGTAACATATAGATTGTGGGTTACAAAAGGTTATTGGTTTGACTGGATAGTGCCTGTGGCGGCTGTCGTTTCTACGTTTTTTGTTGTAGCGTTGCTTAGGTATATCGAAGCGTTTTTTGAAAGAAAGAGGGTGAGGCTTATATTTTCTAAAATGGTATCGCCATCAGTATTAAAAGTGATGGAAAATAACCCTGACAAATTCTCTTTGACTGGTGAAAGAAAAGCGGTGACAACGTTTTTTTCCCTCATACAAGGAATATCGGATGTAATTAAAGGCGTCTCTCCAGATGAACTTCCTGCTCTTTTAAGCATATACTTATCTCCCAACAGCGAAATAATTACATCCTATGACGGCTACATAGATAAGTACGAGGGGCACGTAATTATGGCTGACTTCGGAGTGCCTCTGGATGACCCGCTTTGTGCTCTGAAGTGCGCCTTTGCCACTGTCGAACAGAACCTCGACATCGAGGCTTTCAGGCGCTTTGTCTTTATGCGTTACGGCTTGCCGGTATCAGTCTCGATGGGGTTTAATTTTGGATATGTCTCGGCAGGGAATATGGGCTCTGAGAGAAAATTCCAATATACTGTCATGGGGGATTCGGTTAACGTCTCAGCAAGGTTTATGGCTGCTAATTTTATCTATAATGCTAAAAATGCCCTTACCGGAGAGGACACGATTTCAGAGATAAAAGACTATGTGCACCTTAGAATGCTCGACAAACTGCTGCTAAAAGGAAAAACCAGACCCACGGCAATCTATGAAGTCCTTGGATGGGTTACTGAGGCATACAAGGACTTTTATAAATCAAAACCTGTGCCGCAATTTGTAAAATACCTATGGTTGAGATGCTCACCTGAGAAGTTTTTTTGCTACAGGGAGGTATGGAAAGAACGCTTTGAAAAAACCGGCTTTGAAACGGCTAACGACATCTTTGGTTTTTTTGACACTAACATGCCTTTAGCCGCTGATATTCTGGTGCTGGAATGGGAAATTGAATTTCTGAACATAGAGATTGCCCTTAAATCAATAAGGCACAAGATGACAAAACTTTTCAATAGAGGGTTTAAACCGCATCCGGCTGATGACGATGTGCTCTCCGGAATAGTTGCCGAGTTAAGCGGTATAATAAATATAATCTCAGACCCTGCAGGGATAAACCATGCAGATAGCAACACTCTCGATGAACTCTCATTAGAATGTGACAGTTTGTTTACAAAAACCAGGATGTTCCAAAACCGGTTTAATTTAAAAGAACATTCCGGCGGTGAAATTGTGGCGGAGTGTATTGCCGATGTGGAAAGCTTTATGCAGCAAGGTGTAAAAGGGGCTCTTGAGGGGCGGCGTCAAAAACTCAACATGTCACTAATTGAGGGGCAGGCAAAGCTGAGAACCATTGTGGAGGCTTTTTACAATAATCTTCAACTGAAACCTGAAGCATACCATGAGATGGCAGCCCATCTTGGCAGTCCCTCACCTGAGGCATTAAAGTCCAAAGTGCACTATGAGGCGGGGTTGCAGTTGTACTTCCAAAGAAAATGGAATGAGGCTACAGAGATGTTTATGCTCTCTGAGGCGGAGCTGGCTGAAGACCCGCCAAGCCGGTCGTTTATTAAACGAATCGAATCATTTAAAGAATTCCCGCCTCCGTCATCATGGCAGGGTGAATTTATTCAGACGAAAAAATAAAATGAAAAAGATATTATTATCAGCTCAAAAGTACGGAAAGATGGTTATGCCGGCAGCCCTTGGACTTTTAGTTTCCATGGCTTTGACACTGCTGACGTGGCTGGGCACATTTGATCCTGTTGAATATAAGATTTTAAATGTAAAATTTCAGTTACGGCCTAAGATTAAAATAAATCCCGACATTATAAGCATTGATATTGACGATGGGGCCTTAGATGTTACAGGGCGGTGGCCGTGGCCATGGAACATCCACGGCGATATTGTGAATTTTCTTACTAACTACGGTGTTCAGGGGATTGTTTTTACAGGCATTGATTTCTCACAAGACAGTAATAACGACATTGACCGTGGTGCTGTAGAAGGTGTAAAAAATAGAATCCGTAGCGCTTATGAGAAAAAAGATATAAATTCCGCAATGCCCGATTATGAATCGTACCTGCTTGACAGTATAAAGAAAAACGGCAATGCCTACATAGACATACATTTCAACATTCCTGAGTTTGATGAAAAACATGGTTTCGTCAGCTCCTTAAAAAACAAAGCACGGGCAACAGAGGTTGAAAAAAAGCGGTTGGAGCTTCTCTCTCAAAAAATCGGCATTAAAGGCAATCAGGGGAACTTCCCGTTAGCTACCGGCATACTGACCCCTAAGGAAATTATCATGAAAAGTATGGAAGGCGGCGGTTTTAACCAAATCCTGATTTCTAATGACGGAGTAGTCAGAAAGTATCCACTGCTTGCCTACTACCCATATATGCTCTACGAATCGCTCCCGCTTAACCTTGCACGTAAGCTTTTAAACATGAAGGATGTTAACACAGAAAACAGTAACTATATAGAACTTAAAGGAGAACAATCATCTATAAAGATTCCTGTTGATAAGGAAGGCCGAATGAATATCAACTGGGCCGGCGGCAACAAAGATTCGTTTATGCGTCTGCCCTTCAAGGTGGTCTCATTTTTTGCCGCTTTTCATAACGCAAAAAAGGAATTAATGAAATTTACCTTTATTGACGATGAGGCAGTGCAAAAACTGGAAACAGAACTCGCTGAGATTCCTTATTTAACAAAAGATGAGGTAGATAATATTATAGGCCGTGTCTTTACAGCCTTTTTAATCGAACAAAATATTGTTGATAACAGCATGTCGATAACAGGCGCCATTAAGGCAATGGGAGGTGACCCTGATGATGATTTGTGGCTCTCTATAGCTAAACAAATTAAATTTAACAATCATATTGTAAAAAAACATGAGGAGCATAAAGTGCTCCCCTCTTTTGATGACGTTATTACAGAGCTGTCTTTTACTGATAGCGATGTTGAATCAATGAGTTTAGCTGAATCCTATAACATAATGGTTTATCATATTGGAAGAAATGATGTCTTCAGCGTAAGACCCCTGTATTTTCATATACCTGTGAATGACATCAATGGAAAACACACAGTCATATCACCGGTTTTTTTTAGAGATAAAATAGTATTTTACGGCCTGACTGCCACTGCTTTGGCCGCAATGAATCCAACCCCTTTTATGTGGCGCCACCCAATGCTTGATCTTATGCCAAATGTACTAAACACGATTATGACCGGCCGGTTTTTGACAGACTGCCCTCTGTGGCTTAAATATTCTCTGAATTTCATATTGGTAATAGTAGTGCTGACGGTAGTCATGTTTTTCAGTCCGCTTAGAAGCGGCCCGATAGCACTGGCTGTTACCGCAGGTTGTGCTGCTGTTGACTGGTACCTTTTTACCATGAAAGGTTTACTCCTGCCTATATTTCAAACAACTGTCGCTATTGTGCTTACCTTCCTCTCAGGGGTGCTCTACAGGTATATAAGGGAAAGAATGGAGCGTCAAAAAATCCGCAAAATGTTCTCTACCATGGTATCACCCGAAGTGTTAAAACTGATTGAGAAAAACCCTGAAAAATTTAATCTGGGTGGTGAGAAAAAGCACGCAACAATGTTCTCTTCCGATGTATCCGGCTTTACTACTATATCTGAGGGCGTAACAAGCCGTGAGCTTGCCGATATTCTTAATATCTATCTCACTCCGATGAGCAATATTATAATGTCCTACAACGGCTACGTGGATAAGTATGAGGGAGATGCTATAAAGGCTGACTTCGGCATTCCCCTTACCGATGAGGACCACGCATGGAAGTGCTGCTACTCGGCTCTTTACAGCCAGGAGGAGTTAAAAGTCATTCAGCGCATGATAGCCATAAAGTACGGAGTGAAGATAACCGCCCGAATGGGTATAAACTCCGGGGATATATCCGCAGGCAACATGGGTTCATACAATCACATGCAATATACTGCCATGGGGGATGCCGTCACTGTTGCCGAGGAGCTTGAGCCTGCCAATAAGATTTTTGATACATGGATTATGATGTCACAGAGCACCTTTGAACTCGTAAAGGAATATGTCGAGGCACGTTATCTGGGAGTGCTTGAGAGAGGGCATGGAGGGGCGCCTGTGGGGATATATGAGGTTGCCGGCTGGAAGCGGGAGAGATTCCTTGAGTACTGGAAAAGTAAGCCAATCCCTGAACTTATTTTTAATTCATTAAGTAAAATGAGGCCGGAGAAAGTTATAGGCTATCATGATTATTTCTCTAAAAAAGAGCTGCCGGACTCAGAGTTTTTAACTGATGTTAAGACTCTGTTTTCAGAGCTTACCACAGATGCCGTAGAGTATATGAAACTGGGTGATATTCTAAACATGGCTGAGATTGAAAGAGATATTAGAAATCTTCTTTTGAAGATTAAACAATACGATGAGCACGGTGGTGCCGCTTCTGTACAAACTGAAACAAGCACAACGGCTGCATGGAAAGAAAAAATTTCCGAAATGCGTAAAAATGTTATGATAGCAGCCCCTTATTTAAAAAAGCTAAAGGACAGGGGTGAACGTACCCTTTCAGATTCCCTCTACAGCACTGTGGATATTCTTGAGAAAAAGCTGCAATCTGTTGAAAAAAGAATTCTGTTTGCTGAAGCGGGCGACCATATTGCAACTGAGCTTTCAAACCATCTGAAGGAACTGCTGACTAAACCCTCCGGCAACACAGAGACCGGAGCAATAACACTTGAAATGAAAACTAAAGAACGCAGGATAAATGAACGCCTTAAACAATTTACATTAAAACTGAAAAAGCACCCTGAGAACTTCCACCAACTGATGTCTAACTTGTGTACGGTTGATGAAAGGAAAAAAGAACTGTTACAGCTATTCACCGCCGCTCAGCAACACTACTACAACAGGAATTGGCACGAGGCTGCAAAGAATTTCAATCTCTGTCTCTCAATAGACCCGCAAGACGGCCCAAGTGTCAAATATCTAAACACTATCAAACAGCTACTGATTTCCCCCCCTGATTCCACATGGCAAGGTCTATGGCAGGAGGGATGATGCAGTATTTGCTTGACTATTTAACTTAGGCGGTTTAAAATATAATCACAGCGCCTGTAAAGAGGAGGTGTATGGAGATGATGTTAAAGAAGATAACAGTTTTTGTAACGGCGGCAGTGTTAATCACTATGTTGTTAAGCACGGTGGCAGAGGCATTTCCGCCTCCGTATCCGCCCCCGGCAGCGCCGCCGCCGTACTGGGCACCGCCCCCGGGACCACCGGCGCATTATCCGCCGCCCAGGCGTTACTATGTAGCGCCGGATTTACCGGTACCTGAGCCACCGGGTTATTATCCGCCGCCGCCCCCTAAGAAACGCCGTTATGCAGCTCCCCGCGTTGCAGTTGTTGAGACTGTTGTGTGGGTCCCGTGGTTTCCGGTGCCTTTTTGGGTTGTGCCCCGTGCAGGGTTTCCGCCGCGTCCATGGGTGCCGGCTCCGTAGCTAAGCTGTACTTATGAGGGATGACGCTATAGCGATAACCGGTGCCGGAGTTACTTGTTCGCTGGGCCGAAGCACTGATGAGCTCTACAGCGCTCTTGTAAGTGGAAAATGTGGTATAGGCAAAACAGTGGGGTATGTGGCTGAGGGTATGGAGATGATTCCCTCAGCCCAAGCACCGTGCCTTGATGCCTCATCCCTTGGTATCTCACAGAAAAATGTAAGAATTATGGACACTCACTCCTACCTGCTTATGGAAAGCGCAATTGCAGCTTTCAAAGCGGCGGGGTTTGGCATTGATACATTCTATGCAGACAAAATTGCTTTTTATGCAGGGATTGGAATGGTTGACTACGAAATCGCAGACCTCCTGCAAGCGGTTTTAAAGTCACACAACCATGAGTTTAGTTATGATACTTTTTTCACCAATGGCTACAGAGAGATATTTCCTCTTTGGCCGCTGTCCATGCTCAATAACATAGCTTTTTGCCAGAGTTCCATACGGCTTGGTCTAAAGGGAGATAACACTGTGTTTTCACCACACGGGGAATCTGCTGTTTATGCCATATCGGAGGGAGCCTCATCTTTGCTTGGCGGTAAGTCAACGGCTGTGATAGCAGGTGGAATTTCTGAGAAGGTCAATCCTCAGAGTTTAATCAGAGCCCGTTATTTTGACATTCTCACTAAGGACAATGAGCTGAGGCCGTTTTCTCAAAACAGAGCCGGAACAGTGTTAGGAGAGGCCGGAGCATTTATTACAATGGAGCTCTGCTCTTTTGCCAAAGAGCGCGGAATGTCTCCGGTTTCATCAATAGCAGGCTGGGGTTTTGCATTCGATTGCAATAAGGGCAGAGCTTTTCCAACCACAGAGGCCATCTCTCATTCCATGGAGGCAGCCATTAACCACTGTGGCATATACCCCGATGACATAGATGTACTTATTGCTTATGCTGACGGCACAGCCTCGGACACTAATGAGATTGAGGCAATTAATGCCGTCTTTTCCCGCTGCGGCAAACTACTCGTTACTGCAACAACCGGCGCCATTGGCAACACACTTGCCGCCGCCCCCGTTGTTAATATAATTGTGGCGGACTCTATGATTAAACACGGCCTGATTCCCCCATCGGTTTCCTCAACACCTGTTGATAACAAAGCAGAGTTTAATATTGTGGTGGATACACCGGTTAAGGCTAAAATTAATAACGTCCTTATAAATTCTCTCAGTTATGAGGGACATGCCTCATCAGTTGTAGTGCAGAGGTTACAGTGAGATTTTTATACTATGACAGTGTTTCAAATATTGTAAAGGGCAAGGAAATAGTTGGAGTAAAAACGTTCTCGCTTTCGGAGGAATTCTTAAGAGGGCATTTTTCTAAAAGGGCGGTTATTCCGGGAGTTATTTTTATGGAGGCTATGGCCCAACTGCTTGGCTGGTTAATTATATATTCCAACGATTTTAACCTTACCGCCGTGCTGAGTCTGGTGGAAGGTGTCAGGGTTCCATTCAATATCCGTCCCGGGATAAGTGTTGACATATGCGGCACTATAGTGTCAACCTCTGAGAGAGATTCCATGGGACGTGCCTGTGTGTATCACAATGGCACGGAGATAGCCCGCATAGACAGAATCCTTTACAGCCATTTCCATAAGACGGACAGAGAGGAATTAATGCAGCGGTTTTGTTACTACAGCGGATATAGTCCCGGGGAAATCAAAGGGACCTAAAGTACGTTTGTGAAGATTGCCGAAAAAAGACGTGTTGTAGTGACAGGGCTTGGGCTTGCCACGGCATTAGGCCTTGATGTTTATGAGTGTTGGGATAAGGTACTTCGTGGTGTTTCCGGTATCGGCACTCTTAAGTTAAAGGGGGCTGAGAAGTCTCCGGTTCAGGCTGCAGCCGGTATCTCGGAGGCGGACTTCAAACGCATAGAGACAGAGTTTCAGGATGACCTTCAACGCGCAGGGGAGAGAAGAACGTTGTTTTCCCTCTGGGCCTCAAAGTGTGCCATGGAGGATGCCGCCCTTTTATCATTTGACGGAAAGAGATGGCGATACGGTACGGTACTTGCCGCAGGTGCTCCGGTAAACAGGCTTGAGGATATTTACCGCCATATTAGCGCCGATAAAAAGTTTGATTACGAAAGTTATATGTGTAATTTAAATGAAATTCATCCGGAGTCTATGCTTAGGAATAACTCCAGCCGTGCTGCCGCTTTAATTGCCGGAAAGTTTAATCTAAACGGAGTAAATGCAACGGTGACAACCGCCTGCGCCTCTGCCACACAGGCCATAGGTGTGGCTTTTAATATAATCAGAGACGGGCGGCAGGATGTGATAGTGGCGGGTGGGGCGGATTCCATGATAAACCCCGTGGGGCTTGTCTTTTTTGTGCTTCTGGGGGCCGCCTCAGTAGCCGCAGAGAAACCGGAGCTGTTGTGCAGGCCTTTTGACAAAAAACGCTCCGGCCTTGTTATGGGTGAGGGCTCAGGGATGGTGGTTCTTGAGGAGCTTCAACATGCAAAAAACAGGGGAGCAAAAATATACTGTGAAGTGGCAGGGTACGGCTCTTCTATGGATGCATGGCAGGTGACGGCCCCTCATCCTCAGGGCGCAGGTGCTGAGGCCTCTATGGCGGAGGCCCTCAGAGACTCCGGTATCGGCATTGACGGCATTGACTATATAAATGCCCACGGCACAAGTACGAAACTTAACGATACGGCGGAAACTCTTGCCATAAAGAAAGTCTTTGGAGGGTACGCTAAAGATATTTGTATAAGCTCAAGTAAGTCCATGACAGGACATCTGCTTGCCGCCTCAGGGGGCCCTGAGTTTGTCTTTACTGTGTTAAGCACCCGCCATGACGAGATTCATCCTACGATTAATCTTACCAATCCCGATCCAAAATGCGACCTCGATTATGTGCCAAATGTGAAACGTACAAAAACGGTAAGAGCCGCTCTTTCCAATTCTTTTGGCTTTGGCGGACAAAATGCCTCTGTTGTTGTAAAGAAGTATCATGATAGGTTAGTATAAAGGCTGATTGTTAAAAATATAAACAGGTATCTGAAAAAGTGATATGAAAACTGATTTAAGCGGAAAAGTGGCTCTTGTCACAGGTGGTGGAAGGGGTATAGGGCGGCAGATTTGCACAGGCCTCAAGAACTCCGGAGCCTTTGTCGTGATTAACTATGCTAAATCGGCTGAGAGTGCCGAGTCTCTAAAAGAGGAGCTCTCGCCTCAGGCCGAAATTATCCGGGCTGATGTGTCAAACTACAAAGAGGTGGAGGCCATGTTTAAAGAGGTTGCAAAGACATATAAGGGCCCCGATATTTTAGTTAATAATGCGGGGATTATTAAAGATACCCTGCTTATGGCGATGGAACCCTCCGACTGGGATAAGGTGTTGGACGTAAACCTTAAGGGCACCTTTCATTGTACTAAGTTTGCCTCGGAAATCATGATGGGAAAGCATAAGGGAGCAATTATAAATATATCGTCTGTTTCGGCAATAAAGTGCTCAAGGGGACAGTGCAACTATGCAGCTTCCAAGGGCGGGGTAATATCCTTTACAAAAGCCTGTGCCGTTGAACTTGCACCTAAAGGGATAACCGTAAATGCCATACTACCCGGTATGATAGAAACCGACATGAGTGCAAGGGTCAGGAAAAGGGCGGCGGAGCAGATTCTGAATTCAATTCCGGCGGGCAGATTCGGTGCGCCTGCCGATGTTGCCGGTATTGTAGTGTTTTTAGCCTCAGAGGCGGCCTCATATATAACCGGACAGGTAATTGCCGTTGACGGCGGAATGAGTGTATCATAAATGGCGCTCTATCAGGGCATAGACATTGTAAGCATTCGGAAGTTTACTGAGTTTTATTTAAGGCATGCCTGTGCAACAGATGATATATTCACAGAAGAGGAGATTGCCTATTGCAGAGAATACAGGAAGCCTGAGGAAAGGTTTGCGGGTAGGTTTGCCGCTAAAGAGGCGTCTCTTAAGGCCCTGGGCCTTGGCTTTACCGGCAGCGGCTCCACAGGTGTTTTAAAACAGATAGAAATAATAAGAAAACCTTCCGGTAAACCGGACATCCATCTGCATGGGTTTATTAAGAGTGTCTCTGAAAGAAAGAACATTAATGGTTTTAACGTATCCATAAGCCACAGCGGTGATTATGCCGTATCTGTGGTTATATTAACTTCAGAGAGAGCCGGTGGCGGAGGGCATTAAATCATGCGCTTTTTACTAATAGACAGGATACTGGAGGTCACTCCGGGTAAGACAATAAAGGGTGTGAAGAATGTTGCCATGTCTGAGGATTTTCTGGAGTTTCACTTTCCAAAGAACCCTGTGATGCCGGGCGTTATGCTTGTTGAGTCCCTTGTTCAGTTGGCGGGCTGGCTTACGGCGGCAACGTCTCAGTTTAAAGACTGGTTTTTAACTGAGCATATAGAGAAGGCAAGATTTTACAGTCTTGCCCTTGCCGGTGACCAGATAGAACTGGAGGTCACCCTTACAAACAGAGATGACAACGGGACAGTGTCTTTTTCGGGTACAGGGCTGGTTTCAGGTAAAAAGAAGGTAGTGGCCGCATTTTCAGGGAGAACTGTAAGCCTTGATACACTTGAGGCGCCTGCCGGTATGGAGCACATGTATAAGGTTCTCAGACGGGAATTTCAACCATAAGCCGGAGGCGAAGTTGACGGAAGCAGCGATAACAGGCCTTGGACTTATCACCTCTGCCGGCAGGGGTGCAGATGAGCACATGCAGCAGATAAAGGAATATAAGACCGGCATAAGAGAGATTGAGGGTGGCAACAGATTATGTAAGTTCCTTGGGGTTGTGGATAATATAAGTTTTGACTTTGAAATACCGGCCAAACTCTCCGGGCAGATGAAGTTTTTAAACAGAGGCTCGGTGTTAGGCCTTAGTGCTGCACTTAATGCACTCAAAGATGGTGGATTAAGTCTGGAGAGTTATTCAGGGATTGCCCCCGGCAGACGAGCACTTTACATAGCAACCGGCGATTTCACAAAAGTAGGATATGATTTTATGTATCCTGCTACAAAGCCGGCTACATCAGGGCACTTTACTGCCACAGATTATGAAAAACTAAACAAATCGGCACTGGATAAGGTCAGTCCGTTTTTTTTGCTTGAATCCATCGCAAATAATCTTTTCAGTGTGCTTTCGGCGATTATGGATTTTAAGGGGCCCAACACGACACTTTCGAGTTTATCTCCATGTGGGGGGCATGCCCTTGAGCTTGCGCTTCAGAGTATCCGGCAGGGGCGGGCGGACATGGCGGTAGCGGTGGGCTGTGGCAGCTGGCTGTCTCCTGTGCCGCTTTATGAGTTGGACGGATTAGGCATGTTATCGGGCTGCAACGGCGGGGCCGGCTCTTTCAGGCCATTTGACAGAAGGCGCGACGGCTTTATTGCCGGTGAGGGCGGCGCCGCCATTTTGCTGGAGCGGCATGACACAGCCAAAAGCCGCGGTGCCGGCATTTATGGCTTTATACGAGGGGTTGGAAACTATGTGGAACTCTCCGGTACTCCCACAATTAGTGTTCCTGATAAGGTTACGGAAAAATGTATGCAGATGGCTCTTCGACAATCCAACATGGAAGTCTCCGAACTGTCGTTTATAAGCCCTCACGGCAGCGGTACCAAAAAAGGAGACGCCTCGGAAATCCGCTCAATCCTTTCAATTATCGGCGGCACCCCAACTGCTGTTTGCGGCCTTAAACCCTACACAGGCCATATGGGGGCTGCAAGTGATATCGGGGAGATCATTATGGGCATTATGGCCATAAGAGAGGGAATCATTCCGGCAACCCCTAACTTCTCACTTATGGACAGGGGGTTTACAGAGGCTGGTGCCGATAAAAAAATACTGCTTTCCGCTGAACATATCCCTGCATCAGAGGGTGGTGGAAGAAATACGTTTCTGTCCGTAAGTTACGGCATTGGCGGGCAGTCATCGGCTGTAGTTGTGGAAACTACAGGTTAATCAATATATCCATGACGTTGAAAGGTGTTTATACCAAGTTGCATTCATTCGATTAACTTTGTTGGCTTTGTCGAAAGCTCCTTGCCGCCTCGTTACTCTTTTGACTGCTACTTGGTATTAGTTTCAGTACAGTAATTTGTTGCTGTAATAAAGGAGGAATAATTATTTGAGATTTTTTTTGAATTTGCTTTTGCTTTGCTCGGCATTGTCTCTTACGTGTAGTAACTTATTTGCTTTAACGGCGGAGGAAAGTGATTTGCTCTCATTGTACTTCAAGAAAGAGGACCTGGTCATTACACCGACGAAATATCTTAAAACGACAAGCCAGGTGGCTGAAAATATAGTAGTAATTACGGCCCGGGACATTGAGGCAATTAATGCCGCCTGCCTTGCCGACGTCCTGAAATATGTAACCGGTATGCAAACTAAAATGATTCCAGGCGGGCGCGGTATTCAACCCTACGTACAGGGCACTGAGATGACAACTCATACAAGAATTATCATAGACGGAGTAACTTTAAACGATATTGCAATAAATGCCACAACACCGGAAAATATACCCGTAGAACACATAGAGCGGATTGAAATAATAAAAGGCCCGGCCTCATCAACCTGGGGTTCATCTCTGGGCGGTATTATAAATATAATTACAAAGGACGGTGACATTAAGAAAGCAATAGGTGGGAAGATACAAGCCTCCTATGGCGCTTACTCAACTCAGGATGAGCGGGGAGTTTTAACCGGTAAAGCCGGGCCTTTGGAGTATTATTTGTTTTATGGCAGAAATTTTTCATACGGCTATAATTCCGAACTTTTTGATGATCAACACCATTTTTACGGTAAACTCAGATATAATCCGGCCTGGCATACAGCATTGACATACACGTTAGGATATGATCAAACTTCAAGAGAACCGGTTATACCCTCACTTGTCAGTTATAATAAGTCCTTGTACTCAACACTTTCCATGAGTTCCAAACTAAGTGAATCGGCAGACCTTAATGTTTCTCTCAGAACCTCTGACTTTGACAACAAGGTGGAGATGCCTAATGGAAACGATATTGTAAAGGACACAAATTATGGTGGCGGCGCAAGCTTAAAATGGACACCCCCAGGCCATGCCGTGGTCTTAGGCGGCGATTATGATTATCAGACTTTTGAATACGATAAGCTGGATGGTGGAAAGGCTTATTTTAAGAAACTGGCAATTTTTGCTAACGACACCTTCAACATCGGTAAACTTACCATAACACCCGGTATAAGATACGACAGCCTTACAAACGGCGGTACATTTATAAGTCCAAGTTTTGGAGTTATCTACGACCTGGGTAAAGCAACCTTATTAAGATTTTTTGTGGCAAGGGGGTTTAATTCCGTGGCCGCCAAACATACTTCGGTGACTATACAGGCGGGGGATAGTACTTTTTTGGCTAATCCTGATTTAAAAGTTGAAAAGGTTATTTCTTATCAGGGCGGCATTGAAAGCGGTATTTTAAAATATCTGTGGCTTAAGGCCTCCCTTTTCAGGCATAACGTCTGGGATGCTATAACTCTGAAAACAGTATCGTCAGATACCTTTCAGATGCAAAACTATTCAAAACAGCTCCGGCAGGGTTTTGAGATAGAGGCTGAAACTGTACCGTTTTATAACATAACATTATCCACCGGTTTTTCCTATACTCACATAAAAAACATTGATACTGGAGAGTATGTTACTAACACGCCGCGGTACAGTTATGATTTAGGGGTTCACTACCGCCACCCTAAAATTTTAGACGCCACACTGAAAGGCCACTACATAAGATGGTATTATGACCCCTCAGAGTACAATAACTACTACACTTTTACCGGCAACAACTCAATGATTTTTGATCTCAATCTCTCCAGAGAAATATACAGAGATGCAAATATCACTACCGGTCTCTATATAAAAGGCACCAATATTTTTAATGACTCCCTGGTTTTTTACGCTAACCGTCTCTATAACGGGCGAATTATTCAGGGAGGTCTGAAAGTGAATTTTTAGAGAGAGTCAGCATGTGCTCAAGATTGATACCAAGTAGCAGTTAAAAGCGTAAAAAAGTGTAAAATGTAAGAGAGATGATATGTTGTACGATGTGCAATATGTTATAAAGATGCAACAGGCCGTGAGTCCCCGTGGGCATATGAGCTTCTCAGCTTGTGACGAAGTCAACAAAGTTAGACAAATGAATTAGAATTGGAATTAGTGGTAAATGCTAAGATTTCTTTAAGACATCCATAACGGTCTGATAAATTCCCTCGTCATCGAGGCCGTAGAGTTTTCTCAGCAGCTCCTGTCTGCCGTGTTCGACAAATTTATCACCTATCCCAATAATTTTTGTTTTCAAACCGCTGATACCGGTTGCATTAAGGTGCTCCAGCACAAGGCTTCCAAACCCGCCGGCTGCCATGTTTTCCTCCACCGTAACAAATGTTTTTATGTTTTGTGCCAGTTTTAATATTATGCCGCTGTCAAACGGCTTTATAAATCTCATGTTGGCTACCAGTGCCGATACCCCTGAACCCTCTAAATGTTTTGCCGCCATGAGCGCATAATGAATGCTTTGACCTGTAGCCAAAATTGCAACATCTGAGCCGTCTTTTACTATTTCAGCTTTCCCCAATTCCAGTCTTGAATTAATCTCCTCAAGCTGGTCGGAGACGGAATCCCTTGAGTACCTTATTGCACAAGGACAGGATAGTTGCAATGCAAGCTCAAGCATCTCCCTCATCTCAAGGGAATTCTTGGGCGTCATAACGGTAAGATTTGGAATATTCCGTAGAAATGATATATCAAAAAGGCCGTGATGAGTCGGACCATCCTCTCCCACAATTCCTGTTCTGTCTATTGCAAACACTACCGGCAAATTCTGAAGACATACATCATGAATTACCTCATCATATGCCCGCTGCAGAAATGTTGAATACACCGCCACCACGGGTTTAAGCCCTGCGGCAGCCATCCCTGCGGCAAACGTTACGGCATGTTGTTCGGCTATTCCCACATCATAGAATCTCTTAGGAAACGTATCGGCAAATTCCCTAAGCCCGGTCCCCTCTTTCATTGCCGCCGTTATCGCCACTACTTTAGAATTATTTTTGGCGATATCAACCATAGCTTTACCGAATATTTCGCTGAAGGACAAACACTCAACACACTTCTTAGGCTGTCCGGTATCCGGCTCAAACGGCCCCACGCCATGAAACCGTGACGGCCTCATCTCTGAAAACTCATACCCCTTGCCCTTTTTCGTAACAGCATGGATTAGTATCGGGCCTTGCCTGGTTTTTACACTTTCAAAGGTATCAATCAATCCCTCTATATCGTGGCCGTCAATAGGGCCCATGTAGGTAAATCCAAGCTCTTCAAACAACATCCCGGGAATGAAAAAGCACTTCAGGGTGTCCTCAGTCTTTTGTGCCAACTTAGAAAAATGCCCGCCTACCTTTGGTATGATTTCAATTATAGTTTTAGTTTCCTTTTTCAGTTTTTGGTAGATGCTGCTTCCCATTGCGCGTGTCAGATAAGAAGACAGGGCACCCACGTTTTTCGATATAGACATTTCGTTGTCGTTTAAAACAACAATCAGGTCTCTCTTGAGGTGTCCGGCATTATTTAAACCCTCAAAGGCAAGACCACCGGTCAGAGCGCCGTCTCCGATTACGGCTATAACTTTGTTGAATTTTCCAAGCCTGTACCCTCCCTCAGCCATTCCCAGGGCTGCCGAGATAGAAGTTGAACTGTGGCCGGTTCCAAAGGCGTCATGAAGGCTTTCACTGCTGCGTGGGAAACCCGATATTCCTCCGTGCTGCCTCAATGTATGAAAACGGTTATAACGGCCGGTTATCAACTTATGCGGGTAGCACTGATGCCCGACATCCCAGATGATTTTGTCCATAGGGCTTCTGAAGACGTAATGAAGAGCCAACGTCAACTCAATAACGCCCAGCGATGACGCAAGGTGCCCGCCGTTTATTGAGACCCGCTTTATTATTACATCCCGTATCTCACGGGCTAACTCCGTTAGCTCATCTAAAGAAAGTTCCTTTATATCTTCCGGTGATTTTATATCCGGCAATCTTGAAAAGTAGTTTTCGCTTTCATCCAAAGCTATCAATTTGTCCTCTCCAGAAGATAATTTGCTATCTCCTTTAACCATAATGCGTTGCCTTTAAAAAACTCCGCTGTTTCTAATCCCCTGTTTATTAGTTCACGGGCTATTTCCTTTGACCGTTCTATGCCGTAAAGGGTCGGATATGTCATCTTATTTTTATTGTCATCCGAACCCCGCGGTTTTCCCAGCTCCTGGGTAGTACCTGTGATATCTAAAATATCATCGACTACCTGAAAGGCAAGTCCAATAGCCTCACCATATTGTGTAAGAGCATCCATCACACCTCTTTGTGCTCCATAGAGAACCCCTCCCAGACGCACCGAGGTTTTAAGCAATGCAGCGGTCTTGTTTCTGTGAATAAACTCAAGGGTGGTTTTATCCGGTACTTTACCCTCTGAGAGTATATCAAGCGCCTGCCCTGCCACCATGCCGCTGAGTCCGGCTGAGGCGGCCAGTTCACGTATGGCCGGCAATATGTACAGGGTAGTGCTGTCATTGCTTTCAGTAAACATTTTAAAGGCCTCCGTCAGAAGCCCGTCTCCTGCTAAGATAGCCATCGCATCACCATATACTATATGGTTTGTCGGCTTTCCCCGCCTTAAATCATCATTATCCATAGCCGGTAAATCGTCATGTATCAAGGAGTATGTGTGAATCATCTCTATTGCTGAGGCCTGGGGCAGTATATCAATACCGTTTCCGCCACATGCCTCATAGGCGGTTAAGCAAAGAATCGGCCTTATCCTCTTACCTCCGGCAAAGAGGGAATACCGCATTGAGTCAAACAGTACTGAGGGCTCTCCGGCATGGTAAAAGTAATCCTTCAGATACCCCTCTACCAGAGCCCTTTTTTCGGCTAAATATGTTTTTAAGTCCATTGCGCCTTTCGGTTTTCTATCAAATTACCGCCATTAAATCAGCCGTCTTGCTGTCCGTCTCCGGTATAGTGCTTACCACACTCCAATTGTAGCACGAAAGCAGCGTTCTTTTCAACGCAAAAGTCATATATACATGAAATTGTCAATGAGATTGTGTGTTTCAAATTTTAAAGGGGTCAACGCCCACGGTACGTATTTATACCAAGTTGCATTCAAAAAAGTAAAAGATAAGGGGAAGGACTCAGGGCAAATGCACTATAATAAAATGTATGAGCGTGAGACGAAACCAGCAGTTTAGCAGCGTGTTAAAATAAGTGGCGGTGCAGGGATTTGAAACACTGTTTTTGTAACTCATTGATATTGTTAAATAATATGCTTAGGTGCAAGCATTTTCACCTAGGGTTCTATCCGAATTGTGGACCATGTCGAGGCCCATTATATGAGGCTGAAATTCTTACAGTTAAGAGATGAGGAATAATTTCCTCTTTAGTATAATTATATGATTTGCCGAAACTTGCTGATATGATATCTGCGGTATTATAAACACGTTTATTGATTAAATTGCCTTTGTAGTTAACTCCGTTAACAAAGAACTGGATTCCGGCTTTCGCTCGGAATGACAGAAAAAAGAAAATCCTCCTTTTGTCATTCCCGCCTACGAGCGACAATCCAGTCTTTTCTCTGCATCATTAGATGATAAAAAAACTCTGCCGGAGTTAACTACATAAGCATTTTTAATATTTTGCTTGACTTTTATTTTTTTTTTTTTGTAAAATTTTCCATCAATAGGTACAGACATAGTTTTGATTATACGTATATCTCATTTTGAGATAAATCAATAAATGTTTTAGCGGAGGGATTATGAAAAAGGTGCCTTTGGTTATGATGGTAGTGTTTGCTTTGGTTATGATGATGGGATTTGGTAGTGCTTGGGGTGATGATGTAACTAGTCCGAATAGTCAGGCAAGTACTACTTATAAAATTGTAAATTTAAAAAGTAGTCTCTGCTTAGATAATTCAAACGGTGAAACTGGTAATTATGTTACAGTCACTCAGTTTTCTTGTGGTAGTGGTTCAAATCAAAAATGGAGTTTAGTCAGTGGGTGTAGTCAAGGTTATCAGATATCAAGTTCTAACAGTGGAAAGTGCATTACTGTTCAAGAGGCAAATACTGGTGACGGTGGTGCTATAATGCAATATAGTTGTGGTTGCGGCAACAATGCAAATTGGACTCTTTATCAACCAATATCTGGTTATTATTGGATTTATAATGGAAATGGCAAATGTTTGGAAGTATCTCATGCAAATACCGGAGGTGGTGCAGCAATTGTTCAGAGTACTTGTAAAATAACACCTGAACAATTGTGGTCTTTACAATAAATCAGTAATCATAATATAACAAATTAAAAACCCCCTTAACAGACACAACCCCCTGTTAGGGGTTTTATATTTATGAAACCATACTGATAAAAGATAAAATTTGAATAGGTAGAAATCTCTGTAAAGACGGTTATTACCCACCATCTGGGGTGTTTTTGTGTTTATTGAGGTGAATTTACGGTTAAAACGGAAGTTCCGAGTAGTAAAACGTCTAAGGGTTGAAAACAAATGAGAAAAGTAAGCGTCAAGTAAACCCCATCTTCAAAAAAATAAGTAGAGGTGTCATACTTGTGTGAAAAAAACTGTGTCATTAACTCCGATATAAGAAGATAGTAATGAGTAAGCCACTAAGGAGGGCTGACAAAGT